>JBOGIG010000137.1:0-10368 GCA_050742455.1 Acidimicrobiales bacterium | reverse complement strand
CTCATGCCCGGGGGCAAGGGCGTTTTCCCTACCCTCACCGTGGCCGAGAACTTGCGCCTGGCCTCCTGGCTGATCCGCGATGACAAGGAGAGGGTGGAAGCCGCCAAGAAGGAAGTCTTCGAACTCTTCCCCGTGCTGGCCCAGCGTCACGCCCAGATGGCGGGCAACCTCTCGGGCGGAGAGCAGCAGATGCTGGCCTTGGGCGGGGCCCTGCTCACCCGTCCCCACCTGTTGATGATCGACGAGCTTTCCCTCGGGCTGGCTCCCACCATCGTGGCCCAACTGCTCGAGGTGGTACGGGAGATTCACCGCCGGGGCACCACGGTGGTCATCGTGGAGCAGTCGGTGAATGTTGCCCTCAACCTGGCCGAACGGGCCGTGTTCATGGAGAAGGGCGAGGTCCGCTTCGAGGGACCGGCGGCCGAGCTCCTGGAGCGCCCCGACATACTGCGCTCGGTTTTCATCGCCGGGGCCGGCGCCTCCAACGGGGCAGCGCCCGGATCCAACGGCTCGGCCAATGGGTCCTCCCCCGGGGTACGAACCAAAAAGTCGCGCTCCAGGAAGGCCCCAGCCCCCGACCCTGGCCCGCTCGGCGTCACCGTCGATCTCGAAGCAGAGCCGGTGCTGGAATGCTTCGGGATCACCAAGCGATTCGGCGGCATCGTGGCGGTCGACGGCGTGGACCTGGCCCTTCGCAAAGGCGAGATCCTGGGCCTGATCGGCCACAATGGGGCGGGCAAGACCACCCTCATGGACTGCATATCGGGCTTCTTGTCCATAGACCATGGCCGCATCCGCCTGCGGGGAGTAGACGTGACCGATTGGGCCCCCCATGAGCGGGCCAAGGGGGCCATGGGTCGGTCGTTCCAGGACGCCTTGCTGTTCCCCAGCCTCACCGTGGCCGAGACCATCGCCGTGGCCTGCGAACGCCACATGGCCTCCCGGGACATGGTGGCCGCCGCTTTGCAGCTGCCGGCATCTTATGAATCGGAGCTGCAGGTGGCCAACAAAGTCGACGAGCTGGTCGATCTCATGGGCCTCGAAGCATTTCGCCAGAAGCTGACCGGAGAGCTGTCAACCGGCAGCCGTCGCATAGTCGACCTGGCTTGCATCCTGGCCCAGGAGCCCAAGGTGCTAATGCTGGACGAGCCCTCCGGCGGGGTGGCCCAGAAAGAGACCGAGGCCCTCGGTCCCCTGCTGCGTCGGGTAAGGGACCGTACCGGGTGCTCGTTGCTGGTCATCGAGCACGACATGCCTTTGCTCAGCTCCATTTGCGACCGAATGATCGCCCTGGAATTGGGAGGGATCATCGCCGGGGGGACCCCGTCTGAGGTGTTGGCCCACCCTGCCGTGATTGCCTCCTACCTTGGAACCGAAGAGGGGGCCATCAACCGGTCAGGCGCCCTGGCTCGTTGAGCCCCAGCGCCGTCTCAGCCCCAGCGCCGTCTCAGCCCCAGCGCCGTCCAAAGTTTCAGCGCCGTCCAAAGTTTCAGCGCGGCTCGGGTGTATGGCCGGCCTTGGCCGCCCATGCCGCCTCCCAGGCCGACTGGTTAAGAGGGACGGGTGCTGTTGGACCACTGGGTTCGGGGCCGGTTGACGAGGACGCCGGCGACTGGGCCTCCATATCTTTTCGATCGAGTCGCCTGTCGGCTCGCGACGCCTGGCGGTCCTCGGCCCGGGTCCACTGGGCCACCACGATGGCCAAGCCCACAATGCTGAGGAACTCGCTGCCGGCCCAGAAGATGGCCCCCCCGGCGTGGGTGTCGGCCAAGGTATGGGCCGGACTGATCGACTTTGTCATGTTCATGATGGCGATACCCAAAAAGGCGTCGAAGGGAAGACCTGTGAAGAGGAAGAGGATGCGGGCCGGGAAGGGCAGGCGCCAGCGGCTCGGGTCCAGCCCCACGATGGGGATCCAGAACAGCAATCCGGCGATTAGAAAGTGAATGTGGGTGTAGTAGTGGAATAGCGGGTGACGCAGGCTGAGGTTGTACAGGGGCGACAGGAAGTACACGAACATGGTGGCGTAGAAGCTGAGCCACACCACCACCGGGAAGGTGATCACCTTCATTGGACCGGAGTGGATGAAGGCAAGGATCCGCCGTTGGGTGACCCTGCTGCCGGCCTGAACGGCCAGGGTCACGGGCGCCCCCAGGGCCAGCAGGGGCGGAGCCACCATCATCAAGATGAGGTGCTGGAAGGTATGCAGGGCGAAAACGGAGTCGTCGTAGGCGGCCAGCCCGGAACCGGTGGCCACCCACACGAACACCACCCCTGCCAAAAAGGACGTGGTCCTCCACGCCGACCAATGCCGTCCTCGCGCCGCCAAGCGCCTGACCCCGGCGACGTAGGCCCCGGCCAGGATGATCTCGACGGCCAGGGCCAGCAAGGCCAGGGGTTCGGTCTGTACCCTGGTCAGGAGGTCATGCAGGCTGACGGGGGGGGAAACGATGTCGGCCAGGATCGCCACTTCGCTCAACACTAATCCGCCGCGTTGCTCTGCCCCGGCGGCCGGTCACACCCCTGGCCGGCTCATCGATCAGAAGGCGCCGATGACCACAGCCTGGGCCAGGGCCAGGGTTCAGGCGTTGTCGAGCTCAGCCAGGACCTTGGCCGCGTGGCCGTCTGCCCGCACGTTGTACCAGGTGCGGGCGATCTTTTGATCCTTGCCCACTATGAAGCTGGACCTGATGACGCCGATCGACTTGCGCCCGTACAGGGTCTTTTCACCCCAGGCCCCATAAGAAGCCATCGTCTTGTGGCTCGGGTCGCTTAGAAGGGGAAAGCCCAAGGAGTACTTGGTCCGGAACTTGGTATGGGAACTGGCGTCGTCGGGTGAGATCCCCAACACGGGGACACCGGCCCGACCGAAGGCGGCCAAGTTGTCATTGAACTGACACGCCTCTTTGGTGCAGCCCGGCGTGTCGTCGGCAGGATAGAAATAGATCACTACCTTGTTCCCCTTGAAGTCCGACAGCTTGACCAGGTTGGAATCCTGGTCCAATAGGCTGAACTGAGGGGCAATGGCTCCTGGCTCCAATCGGCTCATGGCCGCCAGCATATGGCCGAGGCGACCTGGTTGCAGCCTGGCCGGCGGGTTCAAGCCCGGTGCTTCATGCCGGCTGGGAAAGTCTTGCGCTTCACGCCTTGGGCAGGGCGGCGAAGGAATAGTCCTTCACCGTTCGCAGGGGCTCCCGGCGGGCCAGGGCGGCCTCGATGGCCGGAGCCAGGCGTTCGGCCTTGGCTTTTTCCCTTGATTCCTCGCCATCGTGTAACTCGGGCATCACTTCCCGGGCGAACAGCTCGAGGGACTCACAGATGTGTTCGTGGCGGTTCTTGCCCGCCTGGCTAACCAGGATGACCTGGTCCACACCGGCCTCGGCGTACCCCTTCATCAGGTTGCGGATCTGGTCGGGAGTGCCCACCGCGCCCCGTAGCGATCCGAAGCCCTCCTGGTAGACCTGGGCCGCGATGTTGCCCCCGGTCTGGGCCGCGATTTCGCGGTCAAAGCCGAAATCAGCACGTCGGGCCTGAAACTCCTCCCACACGTCGGTCTTGCCGGGGGCATGATCGCCGAAGACGTAATAGTGGGCGAGCGAGTACCCGAAGAAATGGCCCCCGTCGAGGCCCCGCTCTATGGCGGTGGCCTCGTCGGCGTGACACATGAACGGGATCACCACCGCCACGTTGGGGTTCACTGCCAACCCACCGGGAACACATTCCGGTGAGGCCAAGGTGGCGTAGTAGTCATCCACCCACTCCTTTGCCATGGCCGGTTCGATGAAGGAGAACGAGAGGGCACCGATGCCCTTGGTGGCGGCCAGGTGGATGGTCTCGCGCCGGCTGCAGGCCACCCACAGGGGCGGATGTGGCTTCTGGAGGGGCTTGGGCACCACATTGCGGGGGGGCATGGTGAGGTACTTGCCTTCATATCCGGCAAAGGGAGTCTCGGTGAACATCCGCGTGACGGCGTCGAGAGCTTCCTCCCACTGGTCCCGCTTGGTTTCCCGGTCCACTCCGAAGCCGCCCAACTCCGCCTCCGAGGACGATTCCCCGGTGCCGAAATCGACCCTGCCATCCGAAATGAGATCCAGCGTGGCCACTCTCTCGGCCACCCGGGCAGTGTGGTTGAAACCCAACGGGAGCTGCACGATGCCGTGCCCCAGACGGATGCGACTGGTTCGTTGGCTGGCTGCGGCGAGGAACACCTCGGGAGCCGAGGAGTGGGAATATTCCTCCAGAAAGTGGTGCTCCACCTCCCACACGTAGTCGATGCCCAACTTGTCGGCCAGCTCCACCTGATCGAGGGCGTCCTTGAGCAGCTTGTGCTCGGCGTCCTCGCTCCAGGGGCGGGGCAACTGGTGTTCGTAAAAGATGCCGAATTTCATGTCAGGGAGCCTTTCGTTGGGTCAACAAAACTTGCTCGGTCAGAACACAGAGTCCACGGCGATGTCGTAGAAGCGAAACAGGCCTGCCCGTCCGTTGGCTGTTCTGATTGACAGGGCACGTCGACGGCAGGTAACCAACAGGTCTCGGGCCTCTCGCCCGGGCCAAGGCCGGGGCAACAGCTCCGGAGGCAAGAGCGGATCGTGGTCGAAGGTGGAAGAGAAGGCCACGGCCATGGCCAGTGCACCGGGCAGGAAGGCCTCATCCCCGAGTTTTTCCCTTCGCCGGCGCATCACCTCCAGGGCAGCCGGCACCGATGCATACTCGTCGACAAAGGCCTGGTACTCGGTCGCTATGTCGTCCACCGGCCACAGCCGGCGGGCCAAGTCCTTCGGATCGCGCTCACCCGATATGTCGAGGGACTCGGTTGTGGCCAGCGTTACCCGGTCGGCGACTCCGAGCCTGTGGGCTTCGGCGATGACGTCCTTATGCCACGGATGGGGGGAGACGTACAGGCCGCCCTGGATGGCGGCGCCCCCCAGTGATACCAGTGCCTCTCGGAACGAGTCCCGAGCCGAGCGCCTTCCCTCGGGAACGGCGAAGCCGACCAGGCGCCACTGGCGGTCCCATCCCCGGCCGTCGGCGTCTTGGCCATACGCCAGGCGGGTGCGTTCCACGGTGGCTCCGAGGGCGGCCAAGCCGGCCGTGGTGGCCGAGAAAACCGCGTGACGGCCGGCGCCGTTGCGCACGAACAGCCCCTCAGAGACCAAACGACGAAGGCAGGACCGAACCTGGTCGGGGTTCTGGCCGCAAGCCTCGGCCACGGTGGTCAGTTCGCCGGCCACGATCGTCCCGTCCTCGTGGGCCATGCCCATAACCAACACCCTGGTCGGTATCGAAACGGTCGTTCTGTTCACGATCATTATCATCCACGACCAGACATGTCCTGTCAACAGCCCGGGCAAGTGGCTTGCGGCCCCGGTTAGCTTGGATCCATGACCGCCTACGGGCTGCAGTTGCCGAATTTCAGCTCGGGCAAGGTGTCCGACGAGGAACTCTTCGAACATGTGGCCTCGCTGGCGTCGGCAGGGCAGGTCGGTGGCTTCTCGTCGGTGTGGGTCATGGACCATTGCCTCCCATTGCCCGACCTGGGCGGGGCGGACCGGCCCCTGTTCGAGCCCTATACGCTGCTTGGGGCCTTGGCCGCCCGCACCTCGACGGTGAGGCTGGGAGCTCTGGTCAGTGGGGTCACCTACCGCCATCCATCGATCCTGGCCAAACAGGCCACCACCCTCGATGTGATTTCGGGTGGCCGGGCCATCCTCGGTATCGGGGCGGATTGGTACGACCCCGAACACCGCGCCTCGGGCATCGATTTCCCCCCGGCCGGGGAGCGCCTGGCCCGTCTCGAAGAGGCGGACCGTCTGGAGGAGCTGGATCATCTGGAGTGGCTGGACCGCCTGGAAGAGGCGGTGCAGATCTGTCGGGCCATGTTCACCCAGGACAACCCCACCTTCCAGGGCCGCTATTACGCCATAGACGACGCCAGGAACCTTCCTCGTCCCGTCCAGGCAGGGGGAGTGCCTATCCTCATCGGGGGATCGGACCCACGCCGGACCCTGCTCCTGGTGGCCCGCTGGGCGGATGCCTGCAATGTGACCGGACCGGGAGAACAGGTCAGGGACTCCCTCGCTATCTTGGACCGGCACTGTCAAGACGTTGGTCGAGATCCGGCCCAGGTGCGCCGGACGTGGCTGGGCTCGCTGTTCGTGTGCCCTTCGAGGTCGCAAGCCGACGCCCTGCGGTCAGAACTTGTCCAGGCCGTGGGGCCGGAAGCGGTGGCCGCCATGGTGATCGGGGATGAAGGCGAGGTCGCCCAGGTGGTCCAGTCGCTGGCCGCCGAAGGGCTGGACGAGCTCATATTCAACCTGCCCGAGGCCTCCGGCCCGCCCGACGTGATCGCCACCGGCCAGGTCCTCGGCGCCGCGCTACTGACCTGAAGGCATCTTCGCGTCCGACCGATCCGGGTGGTTCCCGGCCGTGCGCGGGTTGCCCGATGGCCCCTAGAGTCGGCAGGCACTATGAGTGATCCCCCGGCCCGCCCGGCGCTACCCGACTACGACGACTTGCCGGTAACCCCCGGCGCTCCCCCCGGCTCATCGTGGGGCCTGTGGGGCGAGCACGACGTGTTGGGCTGTCTCAATCTGCTCGGCCCCGACCAAGTACGCCGAGGATTGGCCTGTGCCCGAGGGGGAGTGGTGTTCTCCCTCAACTTGGAACTGGGGCTGCCCGATCCACCCTTGTTCGGCCGGGAAGCATTCGTCCACAAGGTGTCGTGGTTGGACCACGACGCCGGTCACGATGACGAGCTGTCAGGGTGGAACACCCAGAGTTCTAGCCAGTGGGACGGTTTTCGCCACATCCGCCATCCGGAGCACGGCTTCTACGGCGGGGTGGATGATGACGAGCATGGCGTGGACCACTGGGCCAGACGGGGCATCGTTGGGCGAGCGGTGCTGGCCGATGTGGGGCGGTGGCGGGAGGAACAGGGTCGACCCCTGCGCATGGACGACGCCGACCCGATAGAACCCTCCGATCTAGAGGCCACCCTTGCGGCCCAGGGCGTAGTGGTGGAGCCCGGTGACATCCTCCTCATTCGCACCGGGTGGGTGACCTGGTACCGCAGCCTGGACCAGGTCGGGCGCCGGGGGTTGGCCGGCGACTTGCACAGCCCCGGACTGCGACCCGGCCTGGATACGGCCCGGATGCTGTGGGACCTCCACATCGCCGCCGTGGCCGCCGACAATCCGGCCTTGGAGGTGTGGCCGCCAGGAGCCCTGGCCACTCCCGGTCAGATCGAGGAGATCCTGGCCAAACCGGCCCGTCTGCCCGAGCTGTTCGTCCATACCAGCCTGTTGCCCCTGCTGGGCCTTCCCATCGGCGAGCTGTGGGACCTGGATGCGCTGGCCGAGGACTGTGCGTCGGACGGCAATTACTACGCCTGTTTGACTTCGGCCGCCCTCAACTTGAAATCCGGAGTTGCCTCTCCACCCAACGCCCTGGCCATCAAGTGATCGGGGCGGTCTGAACTCCGCTCGTCGAATCATATGAAATCCGATCAACTTTGTCAGCAATACTGCTAAAGTGGAGCGGTGGACGAACAGGAGTTGGGGCGAATATCGGCCGAGCTTGAGAAACAGCCGGCTTCTGCGGCCATCAGGTGGGCTGCCGAAGAGTTCGGCTCGGACCTGATCCTGGCCGCATCTTTCCAAGACTGCGTGCTGATCGACATTGCCGTGGGTGTCGATCCGGGCCTGCGGGTGATGTTCTTGGACACTGGTTTTCACTTCCCCGAGACCCTGGAATACGTCGAAGCAGTCCGCAGCCGCTACGGGCTGAACCTGGAAGTGCTAACGCCCGATGCCGATGCCGATGCCTGGCCATGCGGGACCGAGCAGTGTTGCAGGCGGCGCAAGGTGGAGCCTCTGCAGAAGGTTCTAGTCGGTGCTCGGGCCTGGATCACAGGACTGCGCCGTATCGAGACACCCGAACGGGCCAACGCCGCCATCGTCGCCCCTGACCCCAATCGGGGTGTGGTCAAGATCAATCCCATGGCGGCATGGTCAGACCAGGACATGGCCGGCTACACCGCCGATCATGACCTTTTGGTCCATCCCTTGATGTCGGCCGGCTACCTGTCCATCGGCTGTGCCCCCACCACCTTTCCCGTGGCCGAGGGGGCCGACCCCAGATCTGGGCGATGGGCCGGTACCGATAAGACCGAGTGCGGTCTGCACGTCTGATGCATGCACGCGTGATACCTACACGTCTGATGACTGCAGGCGTAATGACGGCAGCCGTGATGATGGCGGGCGTGATGACCGGGCTTGCTGCTGTGTCTGGTGATCGGCCCGGGGTGACGTGATGGAGTTCATTACGCCATTTCGTAAGTCGGATCAGTTCAACAACGTCGAGCGCTGGAAGCAGGAGCGCCATCCACTCGATGTCTACGAGGCGGTCATCGATACCTATGCCGCTCAGGGTCCCGGCGCCATTGCCGCCGTGGAAGGGGAGGCGGAGCGTCTCAAGTGGGTCGGCATCTATCCCCAACGCCAGGGGGGGGATGCCTTCATGTTGAGGGTCAAGGTCCCCGGGGGCAGGCTGACCTCGGCTCAGACCAGGGTCATTGGCCGGATTGCCGACACCCTGGCCCGGGGCAGTGAGGTCAACCCGGTGTGGGGCGAGGGGTTCTGTGATATCACTACCCGCCAGGACATCCAGCTTCACTGGATAAGGGTGGGGGACATCCCCGAGATCTGGGCCCGCCTGGAGGAGGTCGGGCTGACCACCCTTCAGGCATGCGGAGACTCGGCCCGCAACGTGTTGTGCTGCCCGGTGGCCGGCATCGACGTGGACGAAGCCTTCGATGCCCTGCCCGTGGCCGAGGAGATATCGGCCTTCTTCACCGGTAACCGCGAGTACGCCAACCTGCCCCGTAAGTTCAAGATAAGCGCCAGCGGATGCCTCGACGACTGTGCCCAGGCCGAGATCAATGACATCGGCTTGGTCCCGGCCCGCACCTTGGACGGCCGGTTGGGATTCAACGTTCTCGCCGGTGGCGGGCTGTCCGACGGGGCTCGTCTGGCCAGCGACATCGACCTGTTCGCCGGATTGGACCAGGCGCTCGAAGTCTGCCGGGGAATTGCCCAGGTGTTCGGTGAGCTGGGAAACCGGGAGAACCGGGGTCTGTCCCGGATGCGCTACCTGGTCCAGGAATTGGGAACCGAGGGATTTCGCGAGGCCCTGGTGGCCCGGCTTGACTTCGAGCCCGAGCCCGCCGGCGAGCACTTGACCCGGCGCTACCGGGGTGACCACGTGGGCGTGCACCCTCAGAGCCAGGCGGGCCTCAACTATGTCGGTCTGAACGTCACCGTGGGACGCATCTCGGGCCAGTCCCTGATGGAAGTGGCCGATCTGGCCGACACCTATGGCGACGGGGAGGTGAGGTTGGCCACCGACCAGAACCTCATCCTGACCGGTGTGCCCGACGCCTCGTTGGTTCCACTGCTGGGCGAGGGCCTCCTGGAGCGACACTCCCCCCACCCCGGGCCGTTCGAGCGTGGGGTGGTGGCCTGTACCGGCACTGAGTTCTGCCGTTTCGCCATAGTCGAGACCAAGATGCGAGCGGTCCGATGGGCTCGGCATATGGACGCCTACGTGACAGCAAGGCAGTCGTCCAATCCTGAAGGCGCCCGGCCGGCGGGGGGGCTCGCTACTGCGGCTGATCGCGACCGCGGAGCAGGCGATGCTGACATCATCCGCATGCACTTCTCAGGGTGCTCGGCCTCTTGCGCCCAGCCCCAGATCGCAGACATCGGATTCAGGGGGGATACGGCCACGGGTCAGGGTCGGATCCAAGAGGCGGTCGACATCGGGCTCGGGGGCAGCCTCGGCGCGGACGTGGCCTTTATCGACTGGATCGAAGGAGCCAAGCCGGTGGATGAGGTGCCCGAGGCCCTGGAGCGCCTGGTTGATGCCTACGACATCGAACATCGGCCCGGCGAGCTGTTTCACCAGTGGGCGAGGCGTCGTCCCAATGCCGAGCTACGAGCCGTGCTCACGCCGGGGGCGTCCGATGAGCCAGTGGTGACGGGGACCCGCTGATGCCATCGGGATTTGCCATCCGCGACGACATGAACGGGATCGCCGAAGCCCCGGGCAAGACCTGGTTCTGGGAGCTCGAAGCCGGAGTCATCGACGCCGGGCGGTGCATCCAATGCGGAACCTGCGTGGCCGTGTGCCCCTCGGATTCGATCGGCATTGGCGATGACGACCTGCCTCAGTTGGTCAAGATGTGCACCGGCTGCTCGTTGTGCTGGGACTTCTGCCCCCGGGGCGGACTGCGTTACGAGGCCCTCTGGCCCGAGTCCATGACGGCGCCGACCAACCCCAGCCTGGTGGGCACCCCCAGCGTGGTGGGCA
>JBOGIG010000136.1:0-22906 GCA_050742455.1 Acidimicrobiales bacterium | reverse complement strand
GTGACAGCACGCCGTGCACCCATCGAGAGCTCCATGGATCAGGCGTAGTCGAACCGCTGGCCAGGCGCGGATTCCTACGTGAGGCAACGATGCCGTCTACGCGCGGGTTTCAGGCGAGTCAACTCGCACGGCTCCTTGCGGTCTCTTGAGGCAGTAAAATCGAGTAGGCGATGGCCGCGCACCGACAGGGTTGCCTCGACAGGGTCGAGGGGAGCGTTCCTGAGCCTGTGTCGTGACGGTCCAGGTCCGCCAAGCTGAAACCGCCGACGTACCAGCAGTCATCGAGGCGTAGAGCGCCGCTTCTGCTTGCCGGAGGAACACACAAAAGTCACCTCCCGAGATAGTTGGTGTGGTATACCGGGCAGGCAGCTCGTTTGGTAACAGTCCCACCGGGGTAAGTGCCTCTGTGGGCTCGTCAAAGGAGGTCGGCATGGATGTAACGTTTGCTCAATCGGCGTATGCACCGCTGGCGCTCGGGTTTTTCGGACTTGGTACCGGATACCTGATCTACGGCCCGCAGGAATTGGCCGGTTGGCCGCCCCGTGATCCGAGCGTGGACAAGGCCACCGGTGTGTGGGGCATCTGGATGCCGGGATTCTGCCAGCTGGTCACAGGGATCATCCTGTTCGTCGGGCTGGCGTGGTTCCAGGTGTTCTCCAAGTCTCCCCCGCTGTACATGGCCGCCTTGGCCTTCTCGGCATACGGCATTCACTGGTTCGCCATAGGTTGGAACCGCTACGGCGGTCACGACGCCCGTACCAACGCCGGCATGTGCGTGGCCTACATGATCGTCTCGGCCATGGGCGCAAACGTATTCTTCAAGGCGGCCGACTGGCCCGTGGGGTTGCTCTTCCTCGGCCTGTTCGCTATTTACTTCAGCGACTTCTTCGCCGCCCTCAAGATCAAATTGGGCGAGAGAGCCCTCGGCTTCTTCCACCTGGTGACGGGTGGCTGGCTCATGTACCTGGCTTATGCCACCGCGGTTGACTTCGCCGTGGGCTATCACTGGAGGATCTAGGTATCGACATGTCCGGCGAACCGACCGAGGAGCACACTGCCCGAACTTCCCGACCGAAGCGGTCGGCCGCCGGACTGCCGTCGATCACCCATTCGATGCAGTACGCCCTGGTCGAATTGGGTCCGAAACGAACCCTGGAGACTCTGGGAAAGCTGAACCACGCCGATGGGTTCGACTGCCCCAGTTGCGCCTGGCCCGATCCCGATCCCGAGAACCGCAAGATGGCGGAATTCTGCGAGAACGGGGCCAAGGCGGTGGCCTGGGAGGCGACCCGCAAGCGGATCGACGCCGGGTTCTTCGCCGCCCACTCCATAGCCCAACTGCGCCAGAGGGATGACCACTGGCTCGAGGCCAATGGGAGGCTCACCGAGCCGATGTACCTGGCACCGGGGGCCACTCATTACGCTCCCATCGGGTGGGATCAGGCGCTGGCCCTTGTGGCCCAGCGCCTCAGAGGGTTGGAGAATCCCAACCGGGCTGTTTTTTACACCAGCGGTCGGGCTAGCAACGAGGCGGCCTTCGTCTACCAGTTGCTGGCCCGCCGGCTGGGAACCAACAACCTTCCCGACTGCTCGAACATGTGCCACGAGTCCAGCGGCGCTGCCCTTGCCGAGACCATCGGTGTGGGCAAAGGGGTGGTCACCCTGGCCGACCTCGAAGATCATGCCGAACTCATCATGGTCGTCGGCCAGAACCCGGGCACCAATCACCCCCGCATGCTGACTGCACTGGAGAAGGCCAAGAAGCGCGGCGCCCGCATCATCTCGGTGAACCCCCTGCCCGAGGCCGGTCTGACCCGATTCCGCAATCCCCAGACCCCACGGGGCCTGGTCGGACCGGGCACGTGGCTGGCCGACCGGCTGATGCAGGTGCGGGTCAACGGAGACCTGGCCCTCTTCAACGGGCTGAACCGTGCCCTGTTGGAACAGGAAGACGCTCACCCCGGCACGGTATTCGATACCGGATTCATTGCCGAGTTCTGCGACGGCTTCCCCGAAGCGGTGGCGGCGTGGCGGGAGTTGGACTGGGCCACCATCGAAGATCAGTCCGGGCTGTCGCGACGCGAGATCGAGGCTTGCGCCGCCGACGTGGTCAAGGCCGGCAGCGTGATCGTGTGCTGGGCCATGGGTCTGACCCAGCATCGCAACGCCGTGGCCACGATTCGTGAGATCACCAACTTCTTGTTGGTGCGGGGCAACATCGGTCGCCCCGGCGCCGGACCGTCGCCCATCCGGGGGCACAGCAATGTGCAGGGCGACCGCACCATGGGGATCTGGGAGAAGATGCCCGACAAGTTCCTCGACAAGGTGCGCGACGAGTTCGGTTTCGAACCTCCCCGGGAGCACGGCTGGGACACTGTTGACTCGATCCGGGCCATGCGGGACGGCAAGGTAGACGTCTTCTTCGCCCTGGGGGGCAACTTCGTTATGGCCACCCCCGACACCGAGGTCACCAAGGCGGCCATGGCCAAGTGCGCCCTGACCGTTCACGTGGCCACCAAGCTGAACCGTTCGCACCTGTGCCACGGGAGCGAGGCCCTCATCCTGCCCTGCCTGGGCCGGACCGAGCGGGACACCCAGGCCACCGGCGAGCAAGCCGTGACCGTGGAGGACTCCATGAGCATGGTCCACGCCTCGCGAGGCAGGCTCGACCCCGCTTCGCCCCAATTGCGCAGCGAGATCGCCATAGTTACCGCCTTGGCCCACGAGATGTTCGGCGACGACATCGGCTGGCGCCAGATGGGCGACGACTACCGGGTCATCCGCACCCATATCGAGAACGTCGTGCCCGGCTTCGAGTCCTACGAGGAGCGGGCTAATCAGCCGGGAGGGTTCATGCTGCCCCGGGGACCCCATGATTCGCGTACCTTCCCCACCGCCACGGGCAAGGCCCGTTTCACCGTCAATCCACCCACCGCGGTGGTGGTGCCGGAGGGCCACCTTTTGTTGCAGACTGTGCGCTCCCACGATCAGTTCAACACCACCGTCTACGGATTCGACGACCGCTACCGCGGCATCAAGGGCGGCAGGAGGGTGGTTTTCGTCAACAGCGCTGACCTGGCGGCCCAGGGATTGAAGGACGGCGACCTTGTGGACATCGTCAGCGTGTTCTCCGACGGCGAGCGCCGGGCCAGCCGGTTCCGAGCCGTCGACTACCCCACGCCACGAGGCTGCGCCGCCGCCTACTTTCCCGAAGCCAACGTGCTGGTCCCCCTGGACTCAGTGGCCGAGGTAAGCAATACCCCGGTGTCCAAGTCCATCGTCATCCGCCTCGAGCCGGCGGCCTGAGCTCGGCCGGCGCCAGGCCGGCGCCTTCCCACCCCCGCGGGAGCACGGCCGGCGCCAGGCCGGCGCCTTCTCCTGGACTGGGATAGGGGCTCGACCAGGCTTTAGCCTGGGAGCCATGGCATCCCAGGAGCGCACCACCGATTCGGGCATCAACATCAAAGTCGCCTACGACGAGAGCGATTTGGCCGGCTGGGATGCCAACGAGCGCCTGGGCAGCGCTGGCGAATATCCCTACACCCGGGGGGTGCATCCCGGCATGTACCGCCAGCGGCTGTGGACCATGCGCCAGTACGCCGGATTCGGGTCGGCCGAAGCCACCAACGAGCGGTTCAAGTTCCTGCTGGGAGCGGGCCAGACAGGGTTGAGCTGCGCCTTCGACCTACCCACCCAGATGGGGTTCGACTCCGATCATCCCCGGGCCGAGGGTGAGGTCGGCAAGGTGGGGGTGGCAATCGATTCCCTCGACGACATGCGCCTGCTGCTGGCCGGCCTGCCACTGGACCAGGTGACCACGTCGATGACCATCAATGCCACTGGTGCCATCCTCTTGCTGTTGTACCAGCTGGTGGCGGAAGGCAACGGTGTCGATCCGACCCGCCTGGGAGGAACCATCCAGAACGACATCCTCAAGGAGTACGTGGCTCGGGGCACCTACATCTATCCGCCCCGCGCCTCCATGCGGATCATCACCGACGTCTTCTCCTACTGCGCTGCCAACCTGCCCCAATGGAACACCATCTCCATATCCGGATATCACATCCGAGAGGCGGGCTCCACCGCGGTCCAGGAGATCGCCTTCACCCTGGCCAACGGGATCGCCTACGTCGAGGCCGCCCTGGCCGCCGGCCTCAAGGTCGACGACTTCGCCCCCCGGCTCAGCTTCTTTTGGAACGCCCACAACAACCTGTTCGAGGAAGTGGCCAAGTTCCGGGCGGCCCGGCGCATGTGGGCCAAAATAATGACCGAGCGCTTCGGGGCCACCGACGAGCGTTCGACCAAGCTTCGGTTCCACACCCAGACCGGGGGATCCACCCTGACCGCCCAGCAACCCGAGGTCAACATCGTCCGGGTCGCCGTCCAGGCCCTTTCGGCCGTGCTGGGGGGAACCCAGAGCCTTCACACCAACGGCTATGACGAGGCCCTCGGCCTTCCCACCACCAAGGCGGCCAAGATCGCCCTGCGCACCCAACAGGTCCTCGGCTACGAATCAGGCGTGGTGGATACGGTGGACCCGCTGGCCGGTTCGTATTTCGTCGAAAGCCTGACCGACGAGGTGGAGACGGCGGCCTGGTCCTATCTGGAGCGGATAGACGCCATGGGGGGAGCGGTGGCTGCCATCGAGGCGGGCTACATGCAAGACGAGATCGAATCAGCGGCCTATGCCTTTGCCAAGGCGGCTGACGACGGGGACAAGGTGATTGTCGGGGTGAACAAGTTTGTCGACGCCGATCATGAATCGCCTGACGTATTCCCCATCGACCCGGCACTGGCCTCCAACCAGATCGAGCGCCTGGCCAAGCTGCGGGCCGACCGTGACCAGGCCGGAGTCGACGCCGCCCTGGGCGACGTGGGGGCCGCGGCCCGGGGCACGCAGAACCTCCTGGTGCCCATGAAGGTGGCCCTGGCCCGGCGGGCCACCCTGGGCGAGGTGTCCGACGTATTGCGAGCGGAGTTCGGGGTCTACCAACCCGGACGTTGAACCGCCTCGGGCCTGGTCCGTTACTCTCCTTGGCGTGGCTGTGCGATTCGTGATCATCGGAGGTGGACCGGCCGGGACCCAGGCTGCCACCCATGCTGCCCGCCTGGGGGCCGAGGTCACCCTGGTCGAGCGCGATGTGTTGGGGGGAGCCGCCAACCTGTGGGACTGCATCCCGTCCAAGGCCATGATCTCCACCGGTGGGGTCATGTCGCTCACGGCACGGTCCCACACCATGGGGCTGACCTGCCAGGATGCCCGCTTGGACATGGAGGCCCTACGGGCCCGGGTATCCTTCATCGCCGGCCATCTGGAAGCATCGGTGACCGAGTTGTTGCACAGTCAGGGGGTTCGGGTACTTTCCGGTTCGGCCCGCGTGGCCGGCCCCGGCGCCGTAGTCATCGAGCATGCCGGCGGGGGTTCGAGCGAGATCGAGGCTGACGCCATCTTGGTGTCGACGGGCAGCCGTCCCCGCGTTCCCGACTGGGCCGAGGTCGACGGCCGGCGCGTCCTGGTTACCCGCCAGGCCTACCCACCGCCCGAGATCCCGTCCCACCTGGTGGTCATAGGCTCGGGCGTCACCGGGGTGGAGTTCGTGCACATGTTCCGGTCATTTGGGTCCAAGGTGACCCTGATCGTGAGTCGCCAGCAGGTCCTTCCCCAAAAGGACCCGGAGGTGGCGGCAGCCCTGGAAACCGATTTCCTGGCCACCGGAGTCCAGCTCTACAAGGGGGCCCGGGCGGTGGCCATCGACTACGAGGAGGACGGCGTGATGGTGCGCTGCAACGACGGGCGGGTGGCCCGGGGCAGCCATGCCCTGCTGGCCATCGGCTCGCTGCCCAACTCCGAGGACATGGGGTTGGCCGAAGCCGGGGTGAAGATGGACGAAGGGGGCTACATCCTGATCAACCAGCACTGCGAGTCCTCGTTGCCCGGCGTCTATGCCGCTGGGGACGTGTCGGGGAAGCTGCCACTGGCATCGGTGGCCTCGACCCAGGGTCGCAAGATCGCCGAACATGTCATGGGCCTTCATTCCCATGAGCACCGCCACCTGGACTACGACAAGGCGGCCAGCGCAATCTTCACCGAACCCGAGATCGCCGACGTCGGTCTAGCCGAGGCTGATGCCTTCGCCCTGGGGCGCAAGCTGCGGGTGACCAAGGTTCCCTTCGCCGCCAACGCCAGGGCCTTGATCGACGGCGACCCCCGCGGCTTTGTCAAGATCCTTTCCGACCCGGCCACCGGTGTGGTGCTGGGGGGCTCCATCGTCGGCCGAGGGGCGGCCGAGCTGATCTCGGTCATCGCCCTGGCCGTGACGGCCAACCTGAAGGTCACCGACATCGTGGAGAGCCTGCTGGTCCACCCGGCCCTGGCTGAGGCCCTGGCCGACGCCGCCGAATAGCCCCAGCCAGCCGGTCAGGGGGTGCGGGCCAGGATAAGTGAGGCTGTGCCGCCCAGGATCGGTGAGGCTGTACGGCCCAGGATCAGTCAGGCGGTGCGGGCCAGGAGGCGGTCGCGCTCGGGGCCGGTGGCCAGGTCGATGGTGGTCCACGCCATGGCCAGGGCTCCGTCGATCACGGCCCGGTCGGCGGCTGGGGCCGCGGCGGCGGCGGTGAACTCGGGCTGGTGGTTCACGGCGGGTAGCGAGTCGATACCCAACATGGGGTGAATGGCAGGCATGGCCAAAGAGACGTTGGCCATGTCGGTCGAACCTCCCATGACCGGGCCCTTCAACGGAGGAAAGACCCGCCCCAGCTCTTCGGCGTTGTCCCGGTAGATGGCCGATATGGCCTCGTCGGCCGCAAACTCGGAATAGTTGGGAGACTGGGGCACCATCGTGAAGTCGGCACCGGTGGCCAGGGCCCCGGCCTCGAAGCAGCGCCTGATCCTGGGTTCCAGGGCCTCCAGGCCGACCAGGGTGCGGGATCGCATGTAGTACTTGGCCCCGGCGTGGGCGGGCACGATGTTGGGTGCATCGCCACCATCGGTCACGATCCCATGGACCTGGTCGCCGGGGGCCAGGTGCTGGCGCAGCAGCCCGATAGCGACCTGGGCCAGCGTGAGGGCGTCAGCCGCGTTGATTCCCTGATGGGGAAAGGAAGAGGCGTGGGCCGCCTTACCGGTGAAGGCAACATCGACGTGTCCGACGGCCAGGCAGGGCATCTGGACCATTTCGACCGGTGCGGGGTGGACCATCATGGCGGCGTTGACTCCGGCGAATGCCCCCCGCTCCAGCATCAATATCTTGCCCCCGCCGCCCTCCTCGGCCGGCGTCCCGACGATGCGCACGGTCAGTCCCAGGTCATCCGCCAGGGGAGCCAGGGCCAGTGCCGCCCCCACTGCGGTAGCGGCGATGACGTTATGGCCACAGGCATGGCCTATGCCGGGCAGGGCATCGTATTCGGCGCAGATGGCCACGGTCAGGGGGCCGTGTCCGGCGGTGGCCACGAAGGCGGTGGGCAGGCCGCACACCCCGGCCTCAACGGTCAGTCCGGCATGGGCCAGTGCATCGGTGAGCCAGGCCGAGGCCTGCTCCTCCTCGAAGCCAAGTTCGGGGTGAGCCCAGATGGTGTGGCTGAGCTCGACGAGGGAATCCGTCGCTCCTCGCAGTGTGGCCCGGGCCTGTTGCTTGGCCCGGGTCCCTGGTGATGGCGGGCCGGTGCCGGCCGGGCCCTCCGCCGGTGGGCCGGGTGGCGAGGATTCAACAGGCTTGGTCATGTCCCTATTCGATCACGACCAGGATGTCGCCGGGGGCCACTGCATCTCCTGGGGCCACTTTGACTTCGGACACCTTCCCTGCCTTCTCGGCGTTGATGTTGTTCTCCATCTTCATGGCCTCCAGCACGCATACCGTCTGGCCTTCCTCCACCTCTTCGCCGACGGCCACCAGGACCTTGACGATGGTGCCCTGCATGGGAACACTGACCTGCCCCGACCCGCTGGCCCCGCCCCCACCCGAGGTCCGGGGGCGACTCGCTCGGGCCGGCCGGACTCCCCCCGCCGCCGCGGGGCCACCCGAGGTCCCGGCGGCCGGGTAGGCGCCAGAGGCGGGAACCCACAGGTTGACCTGGTAGCGCTTGCCGTTTACCTCGGCATCGACTTTGCGCAGGACCCGCTCCTCGCCCTCCTCGTCGGTCTCGGTCCCGGATGGGGGCAGCTCCTTTGCCGGGGACGTGATCCCCGACAGGTCCAGCTTCTCTTCCACCCACCGGGTGGAGTGGCGGGCCTCGATAAAATCTTCGTGGCTGAGGATGGCCAGCTGGGCCGGGATGGTGGTGGCCACACCGGTGATGTCGGTCTCGTCCAGCGCCCTGATCATCCGGCGCCGGGCCGCCTCGCGGGTCGGACCCCACACGATGAGCTTGGCCAGGAGGTTGTCGTAGTACTGGCTGAGAGTGTCACCTGTCTCGTAGCCGGCGTCGGTGCGCACCCACGGCCCGTCGGCCCGAACAAAGCGCTCGATGCGCCCGGGCGAGGGAAGGAAACGGCCCCCTGCTGGGTCCTCGGCATTGATGCGGCACTCGATGGCGTGACCACCCTGGCTCACGTCGGACTGGGAGAATCCCAGCGCTTCGCCCGAGGCGATCAGTATCTGCACGGCTACCAGGTCCAGTCCGACCACCGCCTCGGTCACAGGGTGCTCGACCTGTAGCCGTGTGTTCATCTCCAAGAAGTAGAACTGGTTGTCCTGGTAGAGGAACTCGACGGTGCCGGCATTGACGTACCCGCACGCCCGGGCAACCCGCACCGCGGCCTCTCCCATGGCCTCGCGCACCTCGGGGGGGAAATTGGCGGCCGGGCTCTCCTCGATCAGCTTCTGGTGGCGTCGCTGGGAGGAGCAGTCCCGCTCGCCCAGCCACAAAGTGTTGCCGTGGGTGTCGGCCACTACCTGCATCTCGATGTGGCGGGGCCAGGTCAAGTAGCGCTCCAAGTAGATCTCGGAACGGCCAAAATACGCCTGGGCCTCCCGTTGGGCCGACTCCATGGCGCCGGCCGCCTCCTCGGGCCCATTGACCACCTTCATCCCCCGGCCTCCTCCACCGTAGGCTGCCTTGATGGCCAGGGGCCAGCCCACCTCGTTGCCGAAGTCGGTTATCTGGCTCACGTCGGTCACCGGTTCCGATCGCCCCGGCACCCCTGCCACCCCGGCCGCCTCGGCGGCCAGGCGGGAGCTGATCTTGTCCCCCATGACCTCGATGGCCTCGGGTGGCGGGCCGATGAAGGCCACACCCCGGCTGGTGATGGCACGGGCGAAGTCGGTGTTCTCCGAAAAAAAGCCATAGCCGGGATGGACGGCGTCCGCCCCGGACCGCTCGATGGCGTCGAGGATGGCCTCGGTGTTGAGGTAGCTCTCGGCTGCGGTCTTGCCTCCCAGGGCATAGGCCTCGTCTGCCATGCGCACGTGCATGGCGTCCTTATCGACCTCCGAGTAGACCGCCACCGTGGCGATCCCCATCTCCCGGCAGGTTCGGATGACCCGCACGGCGATCTCACCCCGGTTGGCGATCAGGACCTTGTTGAGCACGGCTTGCCTTTCGTCGTTGTGGCATATGGTTACTGCCATGTTCGATGCCAGCGCCAAATCTAGGCTGGCCGAGACCCGCTTTGGGCAGGTTCGCCACTTCGAGTCGGTGAACTCGACCAATACCTGCCTGCTCGAGTTGGCCCGCGAGGGCGCCGATGAGGGCCTTGTGGTCGTGGCCGGCCATCAGGATGCCGGCCGGGGGCGCATGGATCGATCCTGGTCGGCTCCCCCCGGGGGTTCACTTCTGGTCTCGATATTGTTGCGACCCCAATTGGATGCGGATCACCTCCACCTGCTCACAGCGGTGACGGCCATGGCCGCCGCTGATGCCTGCGAGGCGGTGGCCGGTGTCCGACCCCAACTCAAGTGGCCCAATGATCTTATCGTCGGTCGACGCAAGTTGGCGGGCATCCTGGCCGAAGCCGATCTGAGCGGGGGGGAGGTCAACGCCGTGGTGGTGGGTCTGGGACTCAACCTGGCCTGGCCCGACCCGGTGCCCGACGAATTGGCCGATATCGCCATCACTCTCAGCCAGGCCGCTGGGAGGCTCGTCGATGACCCCGACGCCATGCTGGTCGAGGTTCTGGTGGGCCTGGAGCCCCGCTACGCAGCCCTCGCTACCCCGGCGGGCCGGCGTGCCCAGACGAGCGACTACCGGTCCAGGTGCTCAACCCTCGGCCAGGCGGTGCGGGTCGCACTTCCCGATGAGACCTTCACCGGCACGGCGCTTGACCTGTCGCCCGAGGGCCACCTGTTCGTTGATGTCGGCATGTGCGTTCGCACCGTCACCGCCGGCGACGTGGTCCATATCCGCCCCCTGGCCTGAGCCCGTCCGGTGCCAATTCTCAGGAACGGGCTGTTAGCCTGGCCATCGTGGCCGTCGGCGACAACGATTTCGGCACCACGCGTCCACCGGGGGGACGCAGAGCGGATCGCAGTGGTAATGGAGCGGGGAGTCCCCGCCCCCCTCGTAGACGGCGAACGGCTGGCCAGAGGGCGCTGATCGGCGTGAACATCTTCATCGGCTTGTGCGTGATCATCGCCGGGGCCACCTTCGCCTACGTGAAGCTCCGGCTCGGCCAGATCAAGTCGGTCAGCGTGGCAGGGATCACCGCCCAGAACGTGGGTGACCCCATGAACGTCTTGTTGGTTGGTTCCGACACCCGTGGCGCTGATCCCGCCTCGGCCGCCAGCCACTTCGGCAGCGCATCCCAAGTCCCCGGCCAGCGCAGCGACGTCATCATCATCTTGCACGAGGACCCCCGCCAGCAAAGGGCCTCCATGTTGTCGATACCCCGAGACCTCCTGGTGCCAATCCAGCCGTCGGGTCACCTGAGCAAGATCAACGCCGCTTTCAACCAGCCGGGAGGCCAGGGCCCCTCGGATCTGGTCCAAACCATTCAAAAGAACCTGGGCATCTCCATCAATCACTTCGTCGAGATCAACTTCGCCGGCTTCCAGGGCCTGGTCGATGCCGTGGGGGGCATCAACATGTACTTCCCCACCCAACTGAAGGACAAGAACTCCGGGCTCAACATCACCCAGACCGGCTGCGTCCATCTCAACGGGGCTATGGCCCTGGCGCTGGCCCGAAGCCGGGACACCCAGTACCTCAACCACAACGGGCAATTCACCTACGACCCGACGGGGGACCTGGGCCGCATCCAGCGCCAGCACATCTTCTTGCACGTATTGATGCACAAGGCCCTGTCCGCCGGGCTGTCCAACCCCTTGACGGCCAATGCCCTGGTGTCCAAGGCCGTAGGCGACGTGACCATCGACAACGGCTTGTCGGCGGCCGACATCCTCTCCCTGGCCGAGAAGTTCAAGTCCACCAATCCAGCTCAGGTGGCCGAGTACACCTTGCCCAACATCGCTAAGACGAACTACCACGTCAACGGGGTCAACTACGGCGATGTGCTGCTGCCCAATCCCAGCGCCGACCAGGCCGTCATCAACGCTTGGATGGGCCAATCAAGCCACAGCCCCGGTGGGTCGGCCCCGACAGTGTCGCCGTTCTCGGTGAGCGTCCAGGTGCTGAACGGGTCGGGCCACACCGGTCAGGCGGCCCAGGCCGCGGCCGCGCTCAAGTCCGGTGGTTTCATGGTGTCGGGAACGGGCAACGCCGCATCAGTGGGCGGGAATGACTCCGTCCTCGCCTACGCCCCGGGGAAGAAGGCCGCGGCGGAACTGCTGAAGGGCGACATCTCCGGACCGGTGCAAATGAAGGCCGGGACCTCGTCCCAACCCGCCGATGTAGTTCTCACCACCGGGACGTCCTTCGCCGGCATCCACGCTCCGCCAGTACCGGCGCCAGGCACTTCGACGTCCACCCCGGCTGGGGGGAGCGGGTCGGGATCAAGCTCGGCCACAGTGGCGGCGGCCAATCCCCCTCCCACCTGGTATGACCCTAGGGCGTGCTGAGCAGCTAATATGCTGCGGTGCCCAGCAGGATCGACGACGCCATGCCGGCGCGCCCAGGTCGGGGCACGCGCCACTCGCCGCCTGTTCGCCGAGGTCCCTCACCACCGGCGCGGCGAGGGGGCCATGGCCCCCGGCGGCGGAGCACGGGCCAGCGGGTCCTGATCGGCGTCAACGTCTTCGTGGCTCTGTGCCTGATCGGGGCGGGCGCCACCTTTGCCTATGTGAAGCTGCGATTCGGCCAGATCGGCCATGTGCATGTGGCCGGAATCACCCTTCAGGCGGTGGGCCAACCCATGAACGTGCTTGTGGTGGGGTCGGACTCCAGGGCCGTTCTCAACCCGGCCGACGCCGCCCACTTCGGAACGACGGCCGATGCGGCCGGTCAGCGCAGCGACGTGATCATCGTGTTGCACGTCGACCCCGCTTCCAAGCAGGCCTCGATACTGTCTTTTCCCCGGGACCTGATCGTTCACCTGGCGGGCACCAACAAGACCGACCGGATCAATTCGGCCTTCAACAACGGGCCGTCCCAGCTGGTCCAAACCATCCAGAATGACTTCAACATACCCATCAATCATTTTGTCGAGGTCAACTTCGACGGGTTCCAGGGCCTGGTCGACGCCGTGGGCGGCATCAGGATGGACTTTCCCTACCCGGTGCGTGACAACGACAACGGCAACAACAACTCCGGCCTCAACATCGCCAACGCCGGTTGCCAGCAGATCAACGGAGCCCAAGCCCTGTCCCTGGTGCGCAGTCGCTTCTTCCAGTACTACAAGGACGGATCGTGGCACTCCGATCCCCTGAGCGACCTGGGCCGGATCCGACGCCAGCACGCCTTCCTCCACGTACTGGCGGCCAAGGCCTTCTCGGCCGGATTGTCGAACCCCCTTACGGCTAACGCCTTGGTGTCCAAGGCGGTCAAGGACGTGCAGACCGACCCGGGACTTAGCATAAGTGACGTGCTCACCCTGGCCCGACGTTTCCAGTCGTCCGATCCCAACGCCGTTGCCACCTATACCTTCCCCACCATCGAAAAGCCGCCCAACCTGGCGGTGCTGTACCCGGATCCGGCCCTGTCCCAGCCGGTGATCGATGCCTTCCTCGGACGCTCGGCCCCGTCCACCCCGGGTGGATCGAATTCCGGGACGTCAGGCTCGGCCCCGTCAGGCTCGGCCCCGTCAGGCTCGGGGGCTACCAGCCGGTCTGTGGTCCAGCCCTCGTCGGTGTCGATCCAGGTGCTCAATGGGACAGGCACTACTGGCGAGGCGGCGAGGGTGGCATCGCAGTTGCACAGCCAGGGCTTTTCCATCGCCGGCACGGGCAACGCCCCGACGGTTGGGGCGGTGGCGACGACCGTGGCCTTCGCCCCCGGTCAGCGGGCGGAGGCCGAGTTGGTGGCATCGGCCCTGGCCGGCGTTCCCGTCAACGTGACGGCCGGATCATCCTCCCAGGCCGCCCCCGTGGTGTTGTCGGTGGGATCGGGTCTGAGTGGGGTTCATGCCCCCTCCACGACCGCTGGTTCGGGTGCCCCGGCGGCGTCGGGCTCGCCGGGGCGCACCGGCCCCACGGGACCGGTGGCGCAAACGGCCACGGTGTCATCGCTGGGGCACCAGGCCCTTCAGCCCTTCGATCCCCGAGCCTGCCCATGAAGGCGCTGATCCTGGCCGGCGGGGCGGGAACGCGCCTGCGGCCCATTACTCATACCAGTGCCAAGCAATTGGTTCCAGTGGCGAACAAGCCGATCTTGTTCTACGGGCTCGAGGCCATGGCCGAGGCGGGCATCACCGAGGTGGGCATCATCGTGGGCGATACCGGCCCCGAGGTGCGGGCCGCTGTGGGGGATGGCTCGGCATGGAACCTGACCGTTACCTACATTCCCCAGGACCAACCCCTGGGTCTGGCCCACTGCGTGCTGGTGGCCCAAGAGTTCCTGGGCCAGGACGACTTCATCATGTACCTGGGTGACAACCTGCTCCAGCAAGGAGTGGCCGGTCTGGTGGATGCATTCGGCACCGATGGCGAGGGGGCCGTTGCCCACATCCTGTTGACCAGGGTCCCCGATCCCCACCGTTTCGGGGTGGCCGAACTGGGACCCACTGGCGAGGTAGTGCGCCTGCTGGAGAAGCCTGAAGTTCCCCCGTCGGACCTGGCCCTCGTCGGGGTGTACCTGTTCACCCCGTCCATCCATGAAGCGGTCCGGGCCATAACGCCGTCGGCCCGAGGGGAGCTGGAGATCACCGAAGCCATCCAGTGGCTGATCGACCACGGCCAACGGGTCCACACCAGTCTTTTACAGGGGTGGTGGATTGACACTGGAAAGCTGACCCCGCTGTTGGAGGCCAACCGCCTGGTACTGGAGAGCCAGGAACGGCGGCTGGCCGGAACGATCGACTCCGACTCGACGGTGGAGGGTCGGGTGGTCATAGAGGAGGGAGCGGTGGTCACCCGTTCCACCATCAGGGGGCCGGTGGCCATCGGAGCAGGCGCCAGGATCACCGAGAGCTTCATCGGTCCTTACACGGCCATAGGGGCGGGCTGTGACGTAGAGCGCTCCGAGATCGAACACTCGATCGTCCTCGAGCGCAGCCGCATCATCGGCGTGGAGCGCCTGGAGGACTCGCTTATCGGTCGGGACGTCGAGGTGACCCGGTCGAAGCGACGACCTCGGGCCAGCCGGCTGATGGTGGGGGACCATTGCCTGGTCGATCTGGGCTGAAGGGGCTGGGGTCCGATTATCCTGGGCCGCCATGAAGTTGCTCGTTACCGGCGGCGCCGGGTTCATCGGATCGAATTTCGTTCGCTACTGGTCGGATCGACACCCCGATGACGACGTGATCGCCTTTGATGCACTTACCTACGCCGGTAATCGGGACAACCTGGCGGACCTAGAAGGCGATCCCGACCGTCGGGTCAGCTTCGTGCAGGGCGACATCTGTGATCTGGCCCAGGCTTACGAGGTGATGGCTGGGAGCGAGGTCGACGTGGTCGTCAATTTCGCGGCCGAGAGCCACAACTCGCTCGCCATCTTGGATCCGGCCCGGTTCTTTCGAACCAATGTTATGGGGACCCAGACCGTCCTGGAGGCGGCCCGGCGGGCCGGGGTGGACCGCTTCCATCACATCTCGACGTGTGAGGTCTACGGGGATCTGGACCTCGACAGCGACGATATGTTCACCGAGGACTCGCCCTACCGTCCCCGCACCCCCTACAACGCATCGAAGGCCGGCGCCGACCACGCCGTGCGGGCTTATTTTGAGACTTTCGAGCTACCCGTCACCATCACCAACTGCTGCAACAACTACGGTCCGTTCCAATTCCCTGAGAAGGTCATTGCCCTATTCACCACCAACGCCTTGGATAACAAGTCGCTCCCGCTGTACGCCTCGACCCAGAACAAGCGGGAATGGCTCCACGTAGAGGACCACTGCCGGGCCGTGGAGGCCGTGCTGACCAAGGGACAGGTCGGTCGCACCTACCACGTGGGCAGTGGTCGGGAGGCGTCCATCGCCGAAATCGCCGACCTGGTCCTTTCGGCCTGCGACCGGCCCGGTTCCCTCAAGACCATCGTCCCTGACCGCCCTGGCCACGATCGCCGCTACCTCCTGGACTCCTCCCGAATTCACCACGAGTTGGGCTGGGAGCCTCGGATCGACTTCGCCACCGGGTTGGCCGAGACGGTGGCCTGGTACCGGGACAACCGCCCGTGGTGGGAGCCCCTGCGCCGGCGGGCCCCGGTCAGTGAGACCGACTGGGCGGTCCCCCCGGCCCCTGGGTCACAACCGCCGGAGGCGCAATTGCCGGAGGCCACCGGGGCGGACCCGTCCCGTCCAGCTTCGATGCGGCCTGACCGGTCCTGATGATGCGCCGGGTCCTGATCACCGGGGCCGGGGGGGCTCTGGGCCAGGATCTGGCCTCGGCCTTCGCCGCCAACGACTGGGGTGTGACCCCGCTTGGTCACGCCGATCTCGACGTCTCCGATCGGGATACCGTCCTGGCGGCATGTTCGGGTATCCGGCCCGACCTGGTGGTCCACGCCGGAGCATGGACGGCGGTGGACGACTGCGAATCAGACCCGGACCGGGCGTTTGCCGTCAACGCCCTGGGCACCCGCCATGTGGCTGAAGGTTCGGCCGCCACCGGCGCCCACCTGGTCTACATATCCACCGACTATGTCTTTGACGGCGCCTCGAGCCTTCCCTATAACGAGTGGGATCGCACCAATCCCCTGTCCGTATACGGTCGGTCCAAGCTTGCGGGGGAGAAAGAGGCCGGCGCGGGAGCCACGGTGATCAGGACGTCGTGGGTATGCGGGCGCCACGGGACCGGCATGGTTCACACAGCGCTTCGCCTCCTGGCCGGAGAGGGGCCGCTCCGGTTCGTGGATGATCAAGTTGGTTGTCCCACCTTTACCGCAGACCTGGCCCATATGGTCGAGTCCTTGGCCACCGAGCGGCGACCCGGTCTTTTTCACGTCACCAACTCCGGACCCACTACCTGGTACGGGTTCGTCAGGGCGGTGGCCGAGGCGGCGGGAGCCGATCCGAACCGGGTGGAGCCAATCTCCACGGGTGAGCTCACCCCGCCCCGCCCCGCCCCCCGACCGGCCAACTCGGTCCTGGACAACGCCGCGCTGCGCCTGAGCGGGGTAAGCCTCCTCGGGCACTGGAGCGCCCCCCTGGCCGATGTGGTGAGGGAGCTGACCGGGAATTGAACCCGCCGGGACGCCCGGCGGGTGGCGCGGGTTCCGGGCCATCCGAAAGCCCGGGAGGGACGAGCCCTGACGGGCCCGGGGCGCTTGACGTGGTCGTGGTGAGCTACAACACCCGGGACCATCTGTTGGACTGCGTGGCCAGTGTCTATCGGGCTGGGGCCGGAGGCGTAATAGTGGTGGACAACGCCTCAAACGACGGTTCACCGGAGGCGGTGCTGGGCGCCTTCCCTCAGGTCCGCCTCATACGGGCGAGTTCGAACCTGGGCTACGGGGCGGCGGCCAATCTGGGCTGGCGGGCGTCGTCCGCCCCGCTGGTGGCCGTGGCCAACCCCGATCTGGTGGTGAGCGAGGGGGCCCTGGCCCGCCTCAGGCTGGTCCTGGAGAACGACCCCAGGCTGGCCCTGGTGGGCCCCAGGCTGGAGAATCCCGACGGCAGCCTGTATCCCTCGGCTCGGAGGTTTCCCGCTCTCACCGATGCTGCCGGCCATGCCTTCATCGGCTGGGTGCGACCCCATAACCGTTTCAGCCGTCGCTACAAAATGCTCGACGAGGCCTACGATCAATCCCGGCCGGGGGCCGGTATCGACTTGGTTACGACCGGGCCAGGGCCCGTCGCCGACGTCGGCACGCCGATGGAGCCGGCGGCCAGGCACGACGTGGTTTCCCACAGCGAGTCGGTGACCGGTCCTGTGCGTGAGGTGGATTGGGTTTCCGGTGCTTTCTTTGTGGCTCGGCGCTTCGCCCTCGAAGCCCTGGGCGGATTCGACGAGGGATACTTCATGTACATGGAGGACGTGGACCTGTGTTGGCGGGCCCGCCGAGCCGGATGGAGGGTGGCCTACGTACCGCGGGCCTTGGTCACCCACCACCAGGGAGCGGCATCGGGGAACCACCCCTACCGGATGGCCATCGCCCATCACAAGAGCCTGGCCCGCTACGCCTGGCGCACCACGCAGGGGGCAGATCGGGCCGCACTGCCCGCAGTGGCCGTGGCTGTGGCTCTACGTTGTGGGTTGGCCCTGCTCCGCCAGGCCATCGGGGATCACCGAGGCGGGCCCCACCGAGCCGGGCCCAGCTGAGCCGGACCCGGCCGAGTCGGACCCGGCCGAGTCGGGGAGGCCGGGCCGCCCTGAACAGGTCGGTTGTCAGGGCCGGCCCGCCATTGAGTAGGGTGTCCTGCGATCATGGCTAAGTCAACAGGTAGGAAGGTGGCCCGCGCCGCCAGCACCGGAGCAACCCGTTCGCATCGTGGCCGGGGACCGGTGGGTTTTTATGGCGCCATCAGTCTCATAGTCATCCTGGGCCTGGCCCTCACCGTGTACAGCCGGTATCAGTTCCAGCACCCGACTACGGCCGCGGCTACCCCCCCTACCCTGGCCGACAACTGGCACGTTGCCTACGCAGTGGACATTTGCGGGACGATCCAACCCAATCTCAAGACCCCGGCCCACCCCTTCGGAATAACCACGTTTGGCGACGGGCTGATCGACGTTCACCCCCGGATCCCTTCCGAGACGGGCCACAACGCTACCCTGGGGAAGTTCGTGTCCGGCATCCCCGGCTTCGCCCTGTCGTCCTCGACCCTGTCCTACCCCGGCCACGCCACCGAGCACAACGGCAACAAGTGCAACAACAAGCCCGCCAAGGTCCAGGTGAAGGTGTGGAGCAGTGTTCTGGATAAGACGGGAACTTTGGTCGGGGGGAACCCGGCAGATGTACGTCTGGCCAACGGGCAGCTCATAACCATTGCCTTTGTTCCCTCGGGCGCCGCCATCAACCAGCCCCCCAGCAAGTCGAACCTGACGCATCCGGCTATCCCACCGACCTCTACCCCGACTCCGACCTCGGCCCCCAAGGTCACGACTCCAGCCGCAACGACTCCGACCTCGGCGCCGTCAGGTACCACCACCTCGCATCCATGAGGGCGGTGGTGCTGGTGGGGGGAGAAGGTACCCGCCTGCGCCCCTTGACCCTGACCACCCCCAAGCAGATGCTGCCCGTGGCCGGGGTCCGAATGATCGAGCGGGTGGTGGGTCACCTGGCTCGCCACGGCGTGGATGAGGCCATCCTTTCGCTCGGCTATCGCCCTGACGCCTTTCTGGCTGCCTTCCCACGATCCGAAATAGACGGGGTGGCGCTGGTCTACGCCACAGAGCCGGAGCCCCTCGACACCGGCGGGGCCATCGGGTTCGCCGCCGGCCGGGCAGGGATGGACGACACTTTCCTGGTCGTCAACGGCGACGTCCTGACCGACGTAGATGTCAGTGAATTGTTGGCCTTTCACCGCAGACGAGGGGCCCGGGCCACCATCAGCCTGACGCCGGTGGATGATCCGTCGGTATTTGGGGTGGTGCCTACCGAGGCCTCGGGCCGGGTGACCGCCTTCATCGAGAAGCCGCCTGTCGGTGAGGCGCCCACCAACCTCATCAATGCCGGTACCTATGTCATGGAGCCGGGAGTCTTGGAGGCCATCGTCCCAGGTCGACGTGTATCGGTGGAGCGCGAGGTGTTCCCCTCCATGGTGGCGGCAGGGGAATTGTTCGCCCTGGCTTCTGATGCCTACTGGATCGACGCCGGGACCCCGGCCCAGCTGACCAGGGCCAGTCTCGACCTCATCGATGGCACCAGGTCGGGACCCCCCTTCGCCAGCGCCGTGGAGGCATCACCTGGGGTATGGGCCGCCGACCGGGTGGGAGCCGATGAGTTGGCCGCCCATCCGGGTGTACGGGGTCCGTGCCTGGTGGGCGCGCGCACCACCCTCGGAACGGGGGCGGAGGTCGCCTCATCGGTGATCGGCTCGGATTGCCAACTTGGAAGTGGAGCCAAGGTCATTGGTTCGGTTCTCCTCGATGGAGTTCGGATCGGGGCCGGGGCGGTGGTGGCCGACTGCGTTATCGGGTTTGGCGCTGTCGTGGGGTCAGGGGCCGATCTATCGGCCGGTTGCGTCCTGGGGGATCGGGTCGAGGTGGGGGTTGGGCAACGTCGGGCAGGGGAAAAGGTCGGGTCATGAGGGCTCTGGTAACCGGTGGCGCCGGCTTCATCGGTTCCACCCTGGTGGATCGATTGCTGGCCGAGGGGCACTCGGTGGATGTCGTCGACGACCTGTCCAGTGGTTCCCTGGCAAACCTGGGCCCGGCCCGCTCGGACCCCGGCAACGACCTCAGCTTTCACCGCCTCGACATTCGCTCCCACGAGCTGGTGGAACTGATGGCCCGCCGTCGCCCCGAAGTGGTTTTTCACCTCGCCGCCCAGGCCGACGTGAGGGTGTCGGTCGCCGACCCTGTCCTGGATGCCGACATCAATGTGCTCGGTTCCCTTCGGGTTCTGGAAGGGGCTCGGGCGGCCGGGAGCACCAAGGTGATCTTCGCCGCCAGCGGTGGCACCCTGTACGGCGACCCGGACGCGGCTGATCTTCCCGTCAGGGAATCGCATCCGACCAACCCGCTGTCCCCCTACGGGGTGTCAAAAAAGGCCGTAATCGACTACCTGAATGCCTACCGGACCCTCCACGACCTGGAGTTCGGGGCCCTGGCCCTGGCCAATGTCTACGGGCCCCGCCAGGATCCTCATGGGGAAGCCGGGGTGGTGGCGATCTTTGCCGGGCTCTTGCTGGCTGGTGAGCGGTGCACCATATATGGCGACGGGAGCCAAACCCGCGATTTCGTCTATGTGGATGACGTTGTCGATGCCTTCGCCCGGGCGGCAGGGCGGGGAGGCGGTCTGGTCATCCACGTGGGTACCAGCGTCGAAGTGTCGGTCAACGACCTGTACCGGACTATGGCGGAGGGGGCCGGTTCCAACCTCGAGCCCATCTACGCCCCGGCTCGGGAAGGGGAGTTGGCCCGATCCTGCCTCGATATCGGACGGGCCAAGATCCATTTGGGCTGGTCCCCCTGGACCAGCCTGGCCGAGGGCACCAGGGCCGTCCTGGACCATGTGGGGTCGAGCGGGTCGAGCGGGTCAAGCGGGTCGAGCGGGTCGAGCGGATCGAGCGGGTCGAGCGGGTCGAGCGGGTCGAGCGGGAGCTGACTGGCCCGGGTACCCGACCGGCATGGGGACTCGACCCGGAGGGCGGGGGCGGGGGCTTGGCTCAGCGAAAGAGATCCTCGGCGTAGGGGCGAACGATCTCCTCGGGCACGCTTGACTCCCTTAGCCAGGAGCTGTCCACCCCCCGGATTATGGCGACTGGAACACGGGCCGCCTTGCCCATGACCAGTTCGGCCGCCGCGGCCAGCTCATCGGCCACACACACCTCGGTCACGGCCAGTTGGCGTCCAAGGCCATCGGCGCTGCCCCGCAGGTCGACAACGCCGGCGACGCCGGCCAGGCCGATCGCCACGTCGGTGACACCCCGCCGCCACGGCCGCCCGAAGGTGTCCGAGATGATCACTCCCACCCTCAGGCCGATCCGCGCCAGGATCCCGTCTCGAATCTGGCGGGCAGATCCGTCCGGATCGGTAGGTAGGAGAGCGGCATACCCGGCCGGGACGTTGGACAGGTCCACGCCGGAATTGGCGCATACGAAGCCGTGCGAGGTCTCGGTCATCACCAGGTCGCCTCGCCGGCGCAGGATGCGCACGGCCTCGGCTTCCACCAGGCGCTTGTGGTCCAGCGGATCGGCCGGATCTACCGAGACCAGGCGGCCCTCGGCCTTGGAGACGATCTTCTGGGTCACCACCACCACGTCGCCATCGGCCAATTGCCCATGCTCGACGATGAGCTTGGCCAAGTCGTCGCCCGGATGGATCTCGGGAATCCCCGACAAGGGGACCAGGCTGATCGAGGGCGGTGTCACCGGGCCCCAGGCCCCGTCGCGGCATCGAGAACGGCCCGGGCCAACTGGGCCCCCCGCTCCGGGGTGGACATGACGGTCGGAGCCACAATGGCCGTCAACCCTTCCTTTTCGACCGCCCCGGCCAGGTGGGCGTCGACCTCATCTATGACCAGGGCACGAACGAAGGCGGCATAGAGGCGGGCCACGCCGACCACCGAGGCCTCGTGTCCCAACTCGGTCATCAGCCGATCGGCCGGCCCTTTGATGGCGGCGCCGGCCACGATGGGCGACACGGCCACCGTGGCCTCCCGTCTCGCCGCCAGGGCATCGGCCATCCCGGGCACGGCCAGGATGGGACCGATCGAAACCACCGGGTTGGATGGGCAGACGACCAGGACTTCGGCCCCGGATACGGCATCGAGAACACCGGGGGCCGGCCGTGCCTGTGGTGCTCCGTCGAAGCGCACGGCGGACACCGCCACGTCGTGGCCCCGGCGGACAAAGTAATCCTGGAAGCCGATCTCGCTCCGGCCTGACTCGGCATCGGGACCGGCGAGGGTCATCATTGTCCGCACCGGGTCCTCGGTCATGGGAAGCAATCGAACCTTCACTCCCCACGATCGGGCGATCTCGGCTGTGGTCTGGGCCAGTCCCACCCCGTCCAGGAGCCTTTGAGTGCGGTACAGGTGGGTGGCCAGGTCCTGGTCTCCCAGGCGGAACCAGGTCTGTCCCCCGTAGCGATCCAGGGCACCCATGGCGGCCCAGGATTCGCCGGCCAGGCCCCATCCGGTGTCGGGGTTAATGGCGCCGGCCAGGGTGTAGGTGACGGTGTCGAGGTCGGGGCTGATGTGCAGGCCGTGCAGGACGGTGTCGTCACCGGTGTTGACGACCGCGGTGATGGGCTCGCCGCCGGCGGCGGCGACCAGCCCCCGGAGCATGCGGGCGGCGCCGACTCCGCCAGCCAGTGCGAGGATCACCGGTTCACGGTAGCGTCCACCCGCCCATGTCCCCGCCGACCGCGCGTCCGGGCCACCCCGTGGTGGGGGTGGACGCCACCCCCCTGCTGGGCCCGAGGACGGGGATCGGGGCGTTCGTGGCCGGGCTCATCACGGCCGTCCACGAGCGCCGCCAGGTGGCCTTCCGTGCCTACGGGCTGACCCTGCGGGGATGGCGGGACCTCGCTGCGGCCCTGCCCTCCGGTGTCGGGGCCCGGCCGCGGCCGTTGCCCGCCGGCGCCGCCCTGTGGGGGTGGGCTCGCACCGACCATCCGACCATCGAGTGGTGGACCGGTGCTGTCGACGTCGTCCACGGCACCAACTTCGTCGTCCCTCCCGCCGCCTGGGCCGCCCGCCTGGTGACCGTGTACGACCTCACGTCGCTGCACCACCCCGAGTGGTGCGAGCCGACGGCCCGCCGGTACCCGCACCTGGTGCGCCGGGCCATCGGCGCCGGCGCCTGGGTCCACAC
>JBOGIG010000135.1:0-2757 GCA_050742455.1 Acidimicrobiales bacterium | reverse complement strand
AATTGGTGGCTCTGGCCGCCCATGCCGCCAAGCCGTTCCACTCCTTTTCCCGCCTGGTATGGATGGCCGACCTGGCCATGATCGTGAGCGATCCGTGTGCCCCCCGGCCGATCGAATGGGCTGTAGTACGTAGCAGGGCCCAGGCCGTCGGCGCCACCACGGTGATGGCCGTGGCGCTGGCCCAAGCCCGCCGCGCCGGGGCCTTGGTGCCATCAGAGCTGTTCCCCGTGCCTGGCCCCGGGTGGCAGGGGGCGGCCCTGGCCCCCCTGCTCGACAGTAGATGGCCCCTCGATGGAAGGAAGGGTTCCTCCTTCCACTTGCGTTTTGCTCTGGTGGACGGAGCGCGACCGAGGCTGGGGCTACTCATCGGCTCGGCCCATGGCAAGGGACCGGTGGAATCGCTGTTGTGGCCGTTCCGGTTGACCTGGCAGGCGCTCCGTAGATTGTGGAGGTTGAAACACCACCCCTGGGACGGCATCCGATGAAAATCGGACCCGGGGGGATGCTGGGCATCACCGTCGATGGGGTGGTGAAACGCTACGGGTCACTCGATGCCCTACGTGGTGTCGACCTCCAGGTCAATCCGGGGGAGGTGCTTGCTCTGTTGGGCCCCAATGGTGCGGGCAAGTCCAGCCTCATCCGAATCATCGCCGGTGCTGTTATCCCCGACGGAGGTCGGGCCCTGCTCGACGGCTTCGACGTGGTCGAACAGCCCCACTCGGCCCGCCCCAAGGTAGGCCTGGTCCTGGGCGACGAGCGCTCCTTCTTCTGGCGGCTGAGCGCCCGGAGAAACCTGGAGTTCTTTGGTGCATTGCAGGGATTGCGCCGCAAGGATTGCGGACCTGTCATCGAGGCGGTGCTCGACTCCGTCGGGCTGGGGGACGTGGCCGATCAGCGAGTGGATCGGTTCTCCTCGGGAATGCGCAACCGCCTGGCAATCGCCCGGGCCATGCTGGGGAATCCCACGTGCCTTCTGTTGGACGAGCCCACTCGGAGTTTGGATCCCGCCTCCTCCATCACCGTGCGCAATCTCGTTCAACAACTGGCCGGTGATCACAGCATGGCCGTTCTCATGGCCACCCACGATCTCCACGAGGCTGCTGCCGTTGCCTCCCAGGTCCACATCCTGGTGGGGGGAAGCATCGCCGCCCGCCTTCCTGGAGGGGAAAGCGCGGCCAGCCTGGAGACCGCGCTGGTGGCGGCGGCGGGATGAGCGCCCTGTTCCAAGCTCCCGGACCCGATCCCCAGGCCGGCATGGCCCCGTGGGCCGGGGTGGACGCCCTACCTCAGGACGCCCAACCTCAGGACGCCCAACCTCAGGACTCCCGACCTCGGGACTCCTGGCCCCAGGAGGGAGCGCTCCGCATCCGACCCCTGTCCCTGCTGGGGGCTTTCCTGCGACGGGACTGGGGTATTGCCTGGTCATATCGCCTACCCTTCGCTCTGGCCCTTTTTCAGTCCTTCATCAGCCTGGGACTGGTCTTCTTTCTGGGACGTCTGGTCGGCCATGACATCGCGCCCGGCGCCGGTGGGGGGTCGCCGATCCCCTACTTCGCCTTTGCTGTGATGGGTACCCTGCTGCTCACCGTCCTCAACGTGAGCCTCACCGCCGTGGCCTTCCAGCTACGCTCGGACCAGACCACGGGGACTCTGGAGATCCTGTTCACCATGCCTCCACCACCGTGGATGAGCGTGCTGGCCAGTGCCTCCTACCGGGTGGTCTACGCCAGCGTCAGCGCCTTCCTTACCCTCATGGTCGCTGTGGCCTTCTTCGGCTTGCGCTTTCACACCTCGCCTCTTGGATTTCTCCTGTCGGTGGGAGACCTGCTGGCCACGATCGTTGTGTTCTGTTCGGCCGGACTCGTCTTCGCCGCCTTTGTAGTGGTGTTCAAGCGCGGGGAGATGATAACGGGCCTGGCTGCCACGGCATTGTCGATCCTGGGTGGTGTCTACTACCCGGTCAGCCTGTTGCCCACGCCGCTTCGCGACCTGGCCAATGTGCTGCCCTTCACCTGGGCCTTGGAGGTGCTGCGAGGAGGTCTTCTCGGCCACCGGCTACCCGTGGCGCCCTTTGTCGAGCTGTGCATCTTCGCCCTGGTGGCCCTTCCGGCGGCGATCGCCATCTTTGACCGGGCACTCGATCACGCCCGACGTCACGCCACCCTGGCTCAGTACTGATCCGGCTCTGGCTCCCCTTGGCCGCCAGGGTGCGAACCGGGCCCGATGATGGGGTCCTCGTTCCTCTCCACCACAAAGGACATGCCAGCCCAACCGAACTGGACGTAGGGGACCAGTCGCCACCGGCTGGAACCTTGAGGCGAGAAGTGTTCGACGGCGGCTCTCTTTTCTCCTGATGGCCCGTTGGGGTTGTAGCAAAAGTAGTCATCGAAGCCGATGATGCTTCCCGGTATCAGGACCGGGTCCAAGTATCCGAGGACGTCAATGGTCGAGCTGTAAAGATCACAGTCGATATAGGCCAGGGCCACGGCTGACGGCCGCGGGCCCCGGGCCCCGGGTCGTAGCGTGTCCTGGTAGAAGCCTGCCACCACGTCATAGTCCTTCGGCGCCATTCCCGCTCGCCGGCACAGGCGGTGGAAGTCCAGTTCGGGGGTGGCCATGGTACCGGCCACCCACTGGGGATGGCTGTCGCGCTCGTCGGAGCCAGTTGGCAGGCCGGCGAACGAGTCGAAGCCCCATAGGTGGGCCTTGGCCCCCACTAGCTGGGTGGCATGCCACGACATTCGGAAGGTATATCCG
>JBOGIG010000134.1:0-7672 GCA_050742455.1 Acidimicrobiales bacterium | reverse complement strand
CTCGGCCCGGTGCTGGACGCCCTGGGCGTGAACCTGGCCGGGGCCGACGTGGTCAACAACTACCTGAACTGCGGCCTGCCCATCCTGGTCAAGACCAAGTAGCCCGCCTGCCTGCCGGCAGACGACTATCACCTCCCGGCGCTCTGGCCCCCGGCGCTCTGGCCCCCGGCGCTCTCGACCCCGGCACTCTGGCCCCCGGCGAGAACCGTCCTGATCGACTTCGCTATCCGGCGGGGATCGGGCGAGTCACCAAGAGCTCGAACCACCACCACTGCGCGGGCTCCAGCCGCCAGCACGGGACCGGCGCTTTCGGGGTTGATACCACCCGTCACGAAGAAGGGGCGCCGGCATACCCGGGCGGCATAGTCCACGTAGCCGAGCCCAGTGCCGGCCCGGCCTGGCTTGGTCGGAGTTTCCGTTACCGGCCCCACTGAGACATAGTCGACTGGCTCGGCATCTGAGGCGTCGAGTTCGGACCGAGAGTGCGTGGACAGTCCGACGATGGCATGGGGACCCATGATGCGACGGGCCAGGGCCGGCGGCAGGTCGTCCTGGCCCACGTGCACGCCATCGGCCCCGACGGCCAGGGCCACATCGGCCCGATCATTGAGGATGAACGGGATCCCCGATTCGCCGCAAACGTCCCGGGCCAATTGCGCTCGGGCCATGAGCGGGCGATCCGAAAGGGACTTGTCCCGCAACTGCACGATGTCGACGCCCCCGGCGATGCACTCCCGCAGGAACCACTCCAGGTCAGGCCGGTCGGGCGTGCACAGGTACAGCCGGCGAGCGTCCAAGGCCCAGCCCCCCGAGCTGGGAGCGATCAGGTGACCCTGGCCCTGGTCTCGGCCTTGGTATCGGCCGTGGCGTTGGCCTTGGTCCTGGTATCGGCCGTGGCTGTGGCCGTGGCCTTGGCCTTGGCTTTCATCCGGGTCTTGTAGGCCCTAACCCTGAGCAAGGCCTCCGGACCGTCGATGTCGGCAATCGAGCGGTAGGTGCCGGTCTGGCCAAATGGTTCAGACACGGCCTTCCATCCCCGGGGCCCTACCCCCAACTGCTTGCCCAGGAAGGCCACGAAGATTCGGGCCTTTTGGTCCCCGAAGCCGGGCAGGCCCTTGAGATTGGCCAGCAGCTCGCGGCCACTGGAGGCCTTGCTCCAGACCTGAGCGGCGTCGCCCTGGTAGTCGTTCTCGATGACCCGGCACAGCTCCTGGGTGCGGGCCGCCATCGAGGCGGGGAAGCGGTGAAGGGCAGGCACGATGGAGAACACCTTCGCCAGGACATCAGGGTCCATGGCGGCGATCTCGCCCACGTCGAGGCGCCCTCCGAGGCGCTCCTTGAGGTCCAAGGGGGATCTGAAGGCCTTCTCCAGTGGGATCTGCTGATCGAGAACCAATCCGATCAGCAGGGCCAGAGGGCTCTCGCTCAGGAGCTTGTCGGCCTCGGCGTGCTGGGAGAGATGCAACATGGGTTCAAGATCCTATCCCCCCGGCCGTGCGGGGATCAGGCCGTGCGGGGATCAGGCGAGTCGGCGTCGATGCCGTAACGTTTGATGGCCTCGGCGACGATTTCGGCTTTGATCTCACCTCTCTGCGCCAGACCGGCCAATACGGCCACCACGACGTGGTGGGCATCCACCTCGAAGTGTCGTCGGAGCGCCTCCCTGGTGTCGGATCGCCCGAAGCCATCGGTGCCGAGCGGGATGAGCCCGCCCGGCACCCAGCGGGCCACCTGGTCGGGCACCGCTTTCATGAAGTCGGTCACAGCCACCACGGGTCCGGGGCAGTCGGCCAGCTGCTCGGCGATCCAGGGCGTGCCTGCCGGCTCGGTCGGGTGCAGCCGATTCCGGCGCTCGACGGACAGGGCCTCCTCGCGCAACGCCTTGTAGGAAGTGACCGACCAGGCTTCGGCCGCCACTCCCCACTCCCGGTCCAAGATGTCCCGGGCCGCCATGACCGCCTGCCAGGCAGTGCCCGAGAACAACAACGTGGCCGTGAGCCTGCCCCCGTCGTGCTTGGCCTCACGCCCCTTGGCCCGGGCGTCGCGCACCTTGGCCCTGGCACCCGTGGCACTGGCCTCATCGGGCCGGGCGCCGTCGGGGAGGGGAGCAGGAGCGTAGCGGTACAGACCGCGCAGCACCCCTTGGCGTACCCGCTCGCCCTCGTCGCCTTCCGGCAGGGCAGGCATCTGGTAGTTCTCGTTGTACAGAGTCAGGTAGTAGAAGCGGTCCTGTGGTTCGGGTCCGTACATGGATTTGATGCCGTCGTCGATGATGATGGCCATTTCGTAGGCAAAGGCGGGGTCATAGGCCCATAGATTGGGATAGGTCGAAGCCAGGACCAGGCTGTGGCCATCGTCGTGCTGGAGGCCCTCGCCGTGCAGGGTCGTGCGCCCCGCGGTGGCTCCCAGCAGGAAGCCACGAGCTCCCGAGTCGCACGCCGCCCACACCAGGTCGCCCACCCGCTGGAAGCCGAACATGGAATAGAAGATGTAGAACGGCACCATGGGCAGCGACCAAGTGACATAGGAGGTGGCTGCCGCAGTGAAGCTGGCCATCGAACCTGCCTCGGTGATGCCCTCCTCCAGTATCTGGCCGGACTGGCTCTCGGCGTAGGAGAGGAGGAGGCCGGCATCCACCGGCTCGTAGTGTTGTCCGGCAGAGGCATAGATCTTGACCTCCCGAAACAGGGCATCGAGCCCGAAGGTGCGGGCCTCGTCGGGCACGATGGGCACGACTCGCTCGCCGATGCCGGGATCGCGCACCAAGCGGCGCAACAGGCGGGCGAAAGCCATGGTGGTCGACACCGCCTGCTTGCCCGAACCGGCCAGCAGTTCCTCAAAGGCCGAGTCCTCCACGGCGGGCAATGGCTTGGACGAGCGGACCCGGTGGGGCAGGGGACCGTCGAGGACCCGGCGCCGGGTCATCAGGTACTCATGCGCCGGAGACCCGTCGGCCGGGCGGTAATAGGGCGGCTCCTCAGCCTCAAGGGCGGAGTCGGGGATCTCCTCGGACAGATAGAGCCGATCGCGCAACAGCTTGAGCTGGACCGGGGTCATCTTCTTGATCTGGTGGGTTGAGTTCCGGGCCTCTATCTCGGGACCCAGGGTCCAACCCTTGATGGTCTTGGCGAGGATGACGGTGGGAGCGCCGTCGTGCTCGGCAGCGGCCTTGTAGGCGGCATAGAGCTTGTGGTAGTCGTGCCCGCCCCGGGGCAGGGCCTGCAGGTCGGCGTCGGACAGGTGCTCGACCATGGCTCGCAGCCGGGGATCGGGTCCAAAGAAGTGCTCCCGGATGTAGGCCCCAGTCTCGGTGGCGTACTTCTGGAACTCGCCGTCAAGGCTGGTGTTCATCTTGTTGACGAGGACCCCGTCGGTGTCCCGGGCCAGTAGCTCGTCCCAGCGCGATCCCCATATGACCTTGATCACGTTCCATCCAGCACCCCGGAACACCGCTTCGAGCTCTTGGATGATTTTGCCGTTGCCCCGCACCGGGCCGTCGAGACGCTGCAGGTTGCAATTGACGACGAAGATCAGATTGTCGAGCTTCTCTCGGGCCGCCAGCGACAGGGCGCCCAGGGTCTCGGGCTCGTCGACCTCGCCGTCGCCGACGAAGCACCACACCCGGCTGGCCGAAGTGTCGGCCAGCCGCCGGTTGAGCAGGTACCGGTTGAAGCGAGCCTGATAGATGGCATTGATGGGGCCGAGTCCCATCGACACCGTGGGGAACTCCCAGAACTCGGGCATCAGGCGGGGGTGGGGATAAGACGACAGTCCAGACCCTCCGATCTCCTGGCGGAAGTGGTCTAGCTGATCCTCGCTCAGGCGCCCCTCCAGGAAGGCCCGGGCATAGATTCCGGGCGAGGCATGGCCCTGGAAGAAGACCTGATCCCCGGCCTGGCCGTCGGCCTTGCCCCGAAAGAAGTGGTTGAACCCGACCTCATAGAGCGAAGCCGAGCTGGCGTAGGTGGCCAGGTGGCCCCCGATGCCCTCAAAGCGGTGATTGGCCCGCACCACCATGGCGGCGGCATTCCACCGGATGAAGGCCCGGATGCGTCTCTCCATGTACTCGTCACCCGGGAACCACCCCTCGGCGTCGGTGGGGATGGTGTTCACGTAGGGCGATGACACCGTGGACGGGAAACCGACCTGATTGGCCCGTGCCCGCTCCAGGAGCTTCATGAGCAGGAACCGGGCTCGAGCTTTCCCCCGGCCCTCGGTGACCGAATCGAACGAATCGAGCCACTCGGTGGTCTCCTCGGGGTCGATGTCGGGGATCTGGTGGGAGAGGCCGTCGAATATCACATGACCCATATTCGCGCTGTAAGCCCCGCTCGCGCCCATCGCCGCGCCCGGCTCCGCTCCAGCCCCCCGCCCGGCACCCTCCGCCGCCCTCCGCCACCCTCCGCCGCCCTCCCGGCCAGGGGATCAATCCAACAGGCCGGGGTCCATCCTCAACTCCCGGCGGGCCATCGCTTCCCACAGGCCGGGGAAGCCGTAGGCGTCGGCGCCGTGGCCCATGGTCGCCACCGTCTCGGGGCGCATGGGCACCCCGCCACCGGCCGCTTCCACGTGCCATGCCTGGCGGCAGCGCCATTCGAGGGTTATGGCCCGTAGGTGAGCCTGGCGGATGGAGTCGGCCACCACCAGGGGCCCGTGGTTGGCCAGGAGGATGGACTTGGCCCCACCCAGAGCGGCGATGGCTCGACGGGCCGACCCGACGTCATCGACCGTGCCGTCGTACTCGTCGTGCAGGGCCGGATCCCCGTTGACCATCGCCGACGTCTGGTCGTAGACGGCGGGGATGCGCCCAATGTCACAGTAGATGGTGGCCCAGCGCGAATGGTTGTGCACCGCCACCACCACGTCGGGCCGGGCTTTGTGAAGTTCAAGGTGAAGGGTGATCCCCGGTGTCACGCTCCAAAGCCCGGAGATGATGGCGCCGCCGGCGTCGATGCGCATGACATCGCGGGGGGTGAGCTCGTCCCAGGTCAGCTCCCACGGGTTGACCAGGATTGATCCATCGGGTTGGCGGTAGGTGATGTGACCGGCCAGATGATCATCCCAGCCCTCCCGAAACAGGCACCGGGCAAGGACGACCAATTCGGCCTCGGGGCGCAGCAGGGGAAGCAGTGCCGGCACCGATCGGGCCAGGGGTTCGCTCACAGTGACAAAATACTCACCTGATGGCCCCCCCGTCCCCGTCCCCGTCCCCGCCCCAGGCCCCACCGGGTTCGCTACTGCCCGATCCCGAGCCCCGGCCGGTGAGCTATACCGTCATCTCGGTTGACGATCACCTGGTCGAGCCGGCCGACATGTTCGAGGGTCGCCTGCCACCGTCCATGGCAGACCGTGCCCCACGGGTGGTCACAACCAGCCACGGCCACGAGGTGTGGGAGTTCGACGACAATCTCTACCGCCAGGTTGGCCTCAACGCTGTGGCCGGGCGGCCCAAGCAGGACTGGACCTTGGAACCGGTGCGCTTCGACCAGATCCGCCCCGGCTGTTACGACATAGAAGCCCGCCTGGCCGACATGGACATAAACGGGGTGTGGGCCTCGGTCAACTTCCCTTCGCAGATAACCGGATTCTGCGGATCGGTCTTCTCGAAATGCTCCGATCCGGCCCTGGGCCTGGCCGTTACCCGGGCCTGGAACGACTGGCTGGCCGAAGAGTGGTGGGCCCCCCATCCCGATCGGATCGTGCCCATGGGCATCACGTTCCTGGCCGATGTGAAACAGGGCGCGGCCGAGATAAGGCGTAATGCCCAACGGGGGTTCACCGCCGTAACCCTGCCCGAAGCCCCCCACAACCTCGGATTGCCCTCCCTGCACTCGGGCTACTGGGACCCCATCTTGGCCGCCTGTCAGGAGACTGAGACGGTGGTCTGCCTTCATGTGGGGTCATCCGGGATGGCGCCCATGGCCTCTGATGCTCCTCTGGTGGAGTTGGGGGCAACCCTGTTCTCCGCCCTCAGCCTGACAGCCTGCGCCGACTGGCTGTGGTCGGGCGTGCCCGTGCGCTATCCCGGCCTCAAGGTGGCCATGTCCGAGGGCGGGATCGGCTGGGTTCCCATGCTCTTGGATCGGCTGGACTACATCATCGACCAGTCGGGCCACGGCCGGGGGGCGTGGATGTCGGCCGAACTCAAGCCGGCCGAGGTGGTGAGGCGCAACTTCTGGTTCTGCACCATTGACGACCCTTCCATGCTGGCCTGTCGCCATCGCATAGGAGTGGACCACATCATGGTGGAGACCGATTACCCTCACGCCGACTCCACCTGGCCCGACACCCAGGCATTCCTTACCCGGCGCCTGGAAGGGATCCCCGATCACGAGATCCGCATGATCACCCACGAAAATGCCGCGCGGTTGTTCCGCCACCCCCTCCCCGACAAGTGCCTGCCGTGACCTCCTTCCCGGACCCGACTTCTCCCTCCGGAGATCAGGCCGCCACCGGAGCTCCCATAATGGTTTTCACCGATGGAGCCTGCCTCGGCAATCCGGGGCCGGGGGGATGGGCCTGGGCCGTGGTCGGTGGGCGATCGGCGGCTGGATCGGAGGTGCATACCACCAACCAGCGTATGGAGGTCATGGCCGTGCTGGAGGCGCTGGGCAACCTGGACGGACGTGTCGAGGTGTTCAGCGATTCGACCTACGTGGTCAACTGCTTTCGCCAGAGGTGGTGGAAAGGATGGCAGGCCCGGGGATGGCGCAACTCCAAAGGGGCTCCAGTGGCCAACCAGGACCTGTGGAAGCCCCTGATCGAGACGGTTCTGGCCCGGGGCCCAGGCCAGATCGGGTTCAACTGGGTCAAGGGCCATGCAGGAGATCCCATGAACGAACTGGTCGACTCCATGGCCTTCGAGGCCGCTCAAGCGGTGCGGTCCCGCCCGGTCTGACCTGCGGCGGCCCGGAGCGGCAGGGGCCGGAGGCGGGGGGTGGGGAGCCGGACCTGCGGCCGCCCGGAGTGGCAGGGGCCGAAATGCGGGAGCTTGGAGTTCGGGGGCTTGGCTTCTCGACCGGGCTCTTCTATTGTGGCCGACCATGCTCATAAATGGTTCAGCCGCAATTATCACCGGGGGAGCTTCAGGATTGGGGGAGGCCACGGTCCGTCGACTGACCGGTGCCGGGGCCCAGTGCACCATCCTCGACCGGGACGAGGCCAAGGGTGAGGCCCTGGCCAAGGAGCTGGGTGGGGGCACCAAGTTCGTGCTCGCCGACGTCACCGATCCCGACGCCGTCACCTCGGCGGTGGCCCTGGCCGGTGAATCGGCCGCCCTGCGCATAGCGGTCAACTGCGCCGGAATCGGTTGGGCCAGCCGAGTCATCGGCCGGGATGGAACGCCCCATGATCTGGGTGCTTTCCAGAAGGTGGTCGAAATCAACCTCATAGGCACCTTCAACGTGATGCGGATAGCCGCCTCGGCCATTTCGAAGACGGAGGCACTGGAGCACGGCGAGCGAGGGGTCGTGATCAACACTGCATCGGTGGCCGCGTTCGACGGACAGATCGGCCAGATCGCCTACTCGGCGTCCAAAGGGGGAATCGTGGGCATGACGCTGCCGGCCGCCCGCGACCTGTCCCCCGTAGGCATCCGGGTTCTCACCATCGCACCGGGTCTGATGGACACCCCCCTCCTGGGCCTCCTGCCCGACGAGGCTCGGGCCGCCCT
>JBOGIG010000133.1:0-1614 GCA_050742455.1 Acidimicrobiales bacterium | reverse complement strand
GTATGACGTTGCCCCCGGGATCACTATCGCCACCCTGCTCCCTCTTACCAACACCACGGCAGCACCGGGCCTTGATAAATGGAGCCCCGATCGCTGGAACCGTCGCCGGCTGGCTGACGGGTCGGGGTTGGCCGCCACTGAACTTGTCACCGCATTCGGACATGGTCGGCATACCTGCCCGGCCCAGCCATTCTCCCTGGCCGCCATGACGACCGCTGTTATCCGTCTACTGAGCAGATTCGAGTTCGAGCCAGGCTGGGTTGGGCGGCCCGGTCCGGTGCCGGCTCAGATCGGCGGGGTGGCCCGGGCCGCCGATCCCTGCCCGCTCACCTATCGGCTCCGCTGAACCCCAGGGACGTTCGGCGCGATTGATCCCCTCCTAACCGGCCACCAGCGGTTGAGGCTCAGTCTGAGCCAGGCGCCATCAGCGACCGACATCGAGTCCATGCCGGTCAAGAGCGTTTCGCATCTGGCCGAGCCACCTTTTCGCGAGCTGACGTCCATTCGGGAGTTGATCGTCTCGATCCCAGCGCCACGTTGTGGTCATGGCCAGCATGAGGATTCGGCATTGCCCGAGCAGATCCTCATTGACTCCCGGGTAGTGGTGGCTTATCACCTCGGGCGCATGGGCAATGTCGAACGCGACGGGTCCGCGACAGCACGTCTCGAGGTCTACAAACAACGGCCCCATCTGAGTGTGGAGCAAGTTGCCGGGATGCGGCTCGCCATGCAGCACCTGCTCGTCGCAGCCGCAGTTGGTAATAGAGGCCGCGAGAGTCTGCAGCGTCTGGCGGAGAAGCTCCCGATCCGAATCACCGAGCTCTGGGGTGAGGGCGCGGTCGCAGAGCAACGACTGCGCCTCCGCAACTCGATGAGTGAAGTGCGGGGTCATGATATCCAACTGCCTCATACCGGCGTGTAGCAGCAGGAGCGCCTGTGCATACTCAGGAGGAGCGATTCCCGAAGCTTGGGATTCGTAGTAGGTCCAGAGCGTGATGGCGAAGCCGTCACGCAGATGTACACGAGGCTGCACCCGAGGATCGAGTGCGCCCACGGGGCTACCGGTCTCTGCCAGGCGCCGTGCGAGCTGGACTTCGAATTCGGCGCTTGCGACCTCGCGTTCCTCCCCATACGCCACTCGGGCAAGAACATCGCTCGGCAGCAGGCGCACGGCGAGCCGGTTCGAGGCGTGGACAAGAATTGAGTCATCGACCCTCAGACCGGCTGCGGAGGCCGCCGCCATACAGGCAGCCACCGCACGGGGAAGCTCTGACGTCTTCATAGGAAGGTGTGCCGGACCGTCGGAGTAGGGAGCCCCATCGAGGAGGAATACTAATTGGGCACGAAAACCCTGTACGACCAGGGGTGAGTCCCGGCCGGAGACTGGTAATTGGGATAGGACGCCGAAAAAGCTCGGTGCCCCCTAATAGTTAGATAATCTAACGGACATGAGGACTTCCCAAGTCCAGGGTATGGGCCGGGTGGCTGCCCGCCTTGCCCGCCAGGCCGAACTCGGTCTGGCCACCGTTGAACTGTCCCTGGCCCAGTACAGGATCCTGATCTTCCTGTCCGACGGGTCCACCGTAGCCTCGGCCCTCGCCGATCGACTGGCCG
>JBOGIG010000132.1:0-9324 GCA_050742455.1 Acidimicrobiales bacterium | reverse complement strand
TTCGGCGAACTCGGGCCGGTTGGTGCACAGCAGTACGACGGCGTCACCCTCGTGCAGTCCTCGTCGGCGCAAGGCCCGGACCAGGCGGTTCGCACCGGCGTTCAGCTCGCCAAATGTTCGGCTTCCGGCCGGCGAGACAAAGGCGAGGGCATCGGGCCGGCGCTTCGCCCACCAGGCCAGCGTCATTCCCACCACGGCCGCGTCCCGGCGGTCCTCGGCCCCCGCCACCGCTGGGCTCGAGCTCACCGGGCCGGAGCTCACCGGCTCGGAGCTCACCGGGCTCGAACTCACTGGGCCCGCCCCCGGGCGTGAACCCCATCAGGCTCCCGGGGAAGGCCGAGGACCCGTTCGCCAACGATGTTGCGCTGCACCTGGGCCGTGCCGCCCCAGATCGTCGCCGATCGGGTGGCGAGGAAGGCCGACTGCCACCGGTCCGGTTGGTACGTTCGGGACCGGCCGGTCTGGGATCGCTCAGGTCGCAAACGGGTGGAGCCCCCGGCGTCCTCGGCCTCGCACATCACCGTGGCTTGGATGCCACGGATGTCCATGACTATTTCGGCGAAGCGCTGGGCATATTCCGACCAGAACATCTTGTTCAGGGCCGACGCCGGTCCTGGCTCCTTTCGGGCTACCACCTCGGACAAGAGGCGCAAGCCGTTGAAACGCATGATCTCGCAATGGCTGTAGGCCCAGGCCAGTTGCTGGCGGATCAGGGGGTCGACGTGGCGTCCCCGCCGCCGTGTCATGTCCACCGCATCCCAGAACTGCCTGAGATACTGCACGTGTTGGGTAGTGGCGTTGCCACCCCGTTCGTTGCCCAACGTGGTCATGGTCACCCGCCAACCATTGTTGAGCCCGCCGATGATGTTTTCCAACGGAGCCCGAGCCCCGTTTATCCAGGTCTGGGTGAACTGGCTCTGACCGGTCATCTGCTTGATGGGGGCCAGCTCGAAACCATTGGAAGCGCCGTCCGGGCGCTTCATGGGCACCAGCACGTAGGAGATGCCGCGGTGCTTGGGGGCATCGGGATCGGTGCGGCAAAGGCAGAACATCATGGTGGCCAAGGTGGCCCCCGACGTCCAAACCTTTTGGCCGGTGATGATCAACTCATCGCCGTCGGTCACCCCTTTGGTGGTGAGCGAAGCCAGGTCCGAGCCGGCGTCGGGCTCGGAGAAGCCCTGGCAGTAGCGATCGGCACCGTCGATGATGCGGGGGAGGAGCCGGGCTTTTTGATCGTCTGTGCCCCACACGATGATGGACGGCCCCACCAGCCATTCGCCCATACCCCGGGTCACCCTGGGCACATCGCACCGGGCGAATTCCTCGTTCATCACGGCAACCTCGACGCCGCTCAGGCCCCGGCCCCCGTACTCGGTCGGCCACGACACGCACATGTATCCGGCGTCATGCAGCTTGGCCGCCCACTCGGGTGCTCCGGGGACATTGCCTGCGGCCATCCGTTCGGCCCCCACCCCGACAAGGTCCTCGGGCCGATTGGCCACCAGCCACTCCCGCAGCTCATCGCGGAAGCGACGGGCCGTCGGGCCGAGGTCCAGTTCCATCATCGTCGCTCCTCCTCGGCCGGGGTGAAAAGGGGAAGGTATCGACCATCCTCGAGCGGTTCCCAGGCCAGTTCTACTCGCATTCCCACCTGGATCATCTCGGGATCACAGCCCACCACGTTGGTCATCACGCGCACTCCCTCATCGAGGTCAACCAGTGCGATCACATAAGGTTGCGCCTCCTTTGACTCCACCTCGTGTTCTTTTGACCCCGCCTGGTTCTCACGTCCGACCGGGTTGAAGGCGGGGTCCGAGGGTCGGTGATCGACGGTGAAGGTGTAGACCCGGCCCTTCCCCGCGGCCGGACGCCATTCCATGTCGGACCCGAGGCACCGGGGACACGCCGAACGGGGAAAGTGGACGGGTCGATCACACGCGCGGCACCACTGCAACAGGTAGCGCTGCTGGCGGGTGGCATCCCAGAAGGGTTGGCTGGTGGGGGTGGCCACCGGTTGGGGTCGGCTCATGACAAAGTGGCCTCCGATCCCAGCACGATGGTGGACATGCACGACAGGACCATGCCCGAGCCGTGCGCCACGGCGACGTCAGCCCCTTCGACCTGGCGGGACTCGGCCTCGCCCCGGAGTTGGCGCACCGCCTCGGTGAGCAGGAACATGCCGTACATGCCGGGGTGGGTATAGGACAGGCCCCCACCGTTGGTGTTCATGGGCAGGGATCCACCCGGGCCGGTTCGCCCGTCGGCCACGAACGGGCCCCCCTCGCCCTTGGGGCAAAAGCCCAGATCCTCCAAGTGCAACAGAGCGGTGATGGTGAAGCTGTCATAGCCCATGAGCACATCGACATCGCCCGGCTTGATCCCGGCCATGGCGAAGGCATTGGCTCCCGACACCGCGCCGGGGGTCACCGTGACGTCGGGCATCTGGCTGATCATGAGGTGGTCGTGACATGTGCCGGCGCCGAGTACATAGGCCGGGGGGCGACGCAGGTCCCTGGCCCGCTCGGCACTGGTCATGACGAAAGCCCCTGCCCCGTCGGTGACCAGGCAGCAGTCCAGCAGGTGGAGGGGACTGCACTGCATGGGTGAGGCCAGGACATCATCGACGGTCAAGGGTTGCTGGTAGCGGGCACGGGGGTTGAGACCGGCCCACGCACGGGTGCTCACGGCGATCTGGGCGAGCTGTTCGGCCGTGGTTCCGTAGGTGGCCATGTGACGGGTGGCGGCCATGGCGTAGGGGCCCATTGGCAGGCGCAGGCCGTAGGGTGCCTCCCATTCGCCAGAAGGGCTATCCCCCCCGGCCCCCCGCCATCGCCGGGCCCGGCCCGCCTTGCGGTCCGAGCGGGGGGTGGCGGCGTATACCCCGATGACCACGTCGGCCAGCCCGCAGGCGATTGCCGCCGCGGCGTGCTCCACGTGGACCTCATAGCTCGACCCCCCAGTCATGGTGGAATCTGTGAATCGGGGGTGAATGCCCAGGTACTCGGCCAGGGCAATTGACGAGTCGGCATGGCACACCCCGTCCACGTCGGACAGGGTCAGGCCGGCGTCTTGGAGGGCCTCCTTGATCACCTGGACTTCCAGGGCCCGCCCGTAGGTGTCGAGCTCGCCGGTGGGTGAGACGGCGTCGCTCACTCCGACTATGGCCGTGGCGCCTCGAAGAGATCCCAACCGGTTTCCCCCTGTCCTCGCTCGTCACACAGTTGCCGTCCGACCGGAGAACAGACGATGCGCAAACGATTCCAGCCGGTGTCGCCGTGGTTGTCAAACAGCTTGACCGGGCACGCTCTTGGCCATCAACATGCAGCCCATGACCAACCCCCTCCTCGACGCCACCCGGGCCCGGAGTGTCGGTGCGGGCCGCTACGAGGGGACAATCGACGAATCCTGGAACCTCAATCCCCTGCCTCAGGGCGGGATCGTGAGCGCCCTGGCCCTTTCGGCCATGGCTGAGGAGCTGAGCGATCCCGACCAGCGACTGCGCACCCTGCACACCGCTTTCATCGCCAAGGTTGCCCATGGCCCGGTCAATGTCGGAGTCGAAATATTGCGTCAGGGTCGTTCCATGTCGCACCTGCGAGCTGAGGTCACCAATCCAGGGCAGGCTCGGGGCCATCTCACCACCGGCGTGTTCGGATCGATCCGTCCGGGTTTTGCCTTCAGCGACCTGGAGCCACCCCGGGTGCCACCTCCCCAAGACTGTCCGTCATTTCGCGATCCGCCCCCCGGTGAGGTAGAGGCCGACTTCAAGCCCATGGCTTTTTGGGACCAGCGCATCGAGGGGCGCGCCGCCCTGGGTCACGCCCCCTGGGACGACTACGTACCCGATCGAGCCGAGCGGGCCATGTGGTATCGGTTCGACGATCCCCCATTTTGCAATGACGGGAGCTTGGACCCGCTGGCTCTGGTGGTGTTGGCCGACACCATGCCCGGCGCGGTGGGGGAGAAGGTGGGTTACACAAATCGAGCCTGGTTCGCTCCCAGCGTTGACCTCACCGTCCACCTGCTTGACGTGTGCCACTCTGCGTGGGTGCTGGCCCACAACCGGGCTCGCTTCGCCGGGGACGGCTACGCCTCGGCCGACATGGCCCTGTGGGACTGCGGCCCCGAGGGGGCAGATCCCCCTCGCCTGGTGGCTTACGCCACCCAACTCTTCTTATTCACCTTCTTGGACTGAGCCGTCCCCTAGGCGCTGTACATCTCGTAGCGGCCGCGGCCCGCTTCCTTGGCCGCGTACATGGCGGCATCGGCCCGATCCACGATGGCCTCGGGTCGATTATCGCTTTCGGCGGCCAGGCAGATACCGGTGCTGACGCTCAGCTGCACGGTCCGACCCTCGATGACGACCGGCTGGCTGATGGCCTGGCTGATGCGGCCGGCGAGCATTTCGGCTCCGGCCGCCTGCTCCAGCACGGTGCACAAGACGACGAACTCGTCGCCTCCGAAGCGGGCGGCCAGGTCCATCGGCCGCACGGCATGGCTGAGACGCCGGCCGACGGCGACCAGGACCTGGTCCCCGAATCTGTGTCCGAAGGAGTCGTTCAGCTCCTTGAAGTGATCGAGGTCCAAGAACAGGACCCCAGCACTGAGTGGCAAGTACCCAGGCCGCGCCAGTGTCTCACCCAACTGGCGGATCAGCTCGGTCCGGTTGGCCAGGCCAGTCAGGGTGTCATGGCTCGCTTCGTGAGCCATGGTCTCGTAGCTGTGGCCCAGATCCCGGCTCAGCTCTTGGATACGGCTGTCGAAGTGCCGGGTGGCAGTTACAAGGTAGCTGTCCACGCTCATATGGATCCCGGCCACCGTCTCCCGCAGGATGTCGTCGACCCCGCCGATGCGTGTGGCCTCCTGGCTCAGGATCTCAACTACCGTGTCCCGCCAGCACAGAGTGGAGCGCAACACCTCCGTCAGCGAGATGTAATTGGCGGCAGCCGCCTCGGCGCCGATCTGGGCCGCGTAGCCGAACGCCTCGGGCGAGGGAGCGACACCATCCACCAGCCAGTCGATGGTCATTGCGGTGCCCGAAGTGGCGGCCTGACGGCGGATGACCTTGGCGTCGAGCACATCGAGGCTGCCGGTCGGCTCCACCGAACCGCTGCGCTGCTCCAGCAGCTCCAGCAGCTCGTCGGAGCGTTGCTTCAGGCGCAGGCCGAGGGCCCGGCGCCTCGCCAGGATGGACTCACGATCCGCTGGCTGGGCCGACCCTGGTCCTGCCTCAACGCGTGGTGCATTCACCCCATTTATGTCGGGATGTCGACCGTCTTCCTTGAGTCGGGAACTTCCCTCGTTGAGCCGACGACGTCGCCGTCCTCGCCGAGAAAGGCCTGCTCCCTCAAGGGGACCTCTTTGAGCAACCAGGTCAGGGCGAAGGCCACGATGGCCACGGGCACCCCGATCAGAAAGACGGTCTGGAGGGAATGGGAGAAGGCTTGGACAAAGCCGTGATGGATCACCGGGGGCAGGGCCCGTAGCTGGGCCGGGTTGGATGTGATGCTGCCTCCACCCAGGTGTTGGATGGCCTGGGCCGGTAGGTACTTGGGGAGGTTGACCCGCAGGCGGCTGTTGAAGATGGTACCGAACACGGCCACCCCGAAGGAGCCTCCGATCGATCGGAAGAACGTGGCAGCCGAGGTGGCCGTGCCCAGGTGGCGGTAGGGGACGGCGTTCTGCACGGCGATGACCAGGACCTGCATTACCCCGCCCAGCCCCACGCCCAGTATGAACATGTACACCGAAGACAACAGCAGAGTCGTGGTCGGAGTCATGGTCGACAACAGGAAAAGTCCCACGGCCATCACAGCCGTACCCAGGATGGGGAAGATCTTGTAGCGCCCCGTCTTGGTGATGAGCTGGCCTGTCACGATGGAGGTGAGCAGCAGGCCCATCATGAGGGGGACCAGTTGCAGGCCCGAGCTGGTAGGAGTGGCCCCGTGCACTGTCTGCAGGTACAGGGGCAGGTAGATGATGGCCCCGAACATGCCGAACCCGACGATGAAGCCGATGCCGCTGGTGGCCGAGAAGATCCGATTGCGGAACAGTTCGAGGGGGATGAGAGGTTCCTCGGCCCGGTTCTCGGCGAAGCAGAAGGCCACCAGCAGGACCACGCCGATCACGGCCATGCTCAGCACCGGTGTGGATGTCCACGGGTAGGTGGTGCCGCCCCAGGTGGTGAGCAGGATGAATGCGGTGACCGCTCCCCCGAGCAACGTCGTGCCCAGGTAGTCAATGTGGCGCTCGGTGCGGGTGCGGGGCAGGTGCAGCACGGCGCCCACAACCAACAGGGCCACAATGCCGATGGGGACATTGACGTAGAACACCCATCGCCAGTTGAGGCTTTGGGTGAAGAATCCGCCGATCAGTGGTCCCGCCACGCTGGTCAGCCCGAACACGGCCCCGAAGTAGCCCTGGTAACGCCCCCGCTGGCGAGGACTGACCACGTCGCCGATGATGGCCTGGGCACCCACGATCAGGCCCCCTCCACCGATGCCTTGCAGTGCGCGAAATCCGATCAGCTCGGCCATGTTCTGGGAGATCCCCGACAGCACCGATCCAATCAAAAAGATCACGATGGCGGCTTGGAAGAGCTTCTTACGGCCGAAGAGGTCACCCAGCTTTCCCCACAGCGGGGTGGATATGGTCGAGGTCAACAGGTAGGCCGTCACCACCCATGAAAGCTTGCTCAGCCCACCCAGATCAGCCGAAATGGTGGGTAGGGCCGTGGCCACGATGGTCTGGTCCAAGGCCGCCAGGAGCATGCCCAGCAGAAGGGCGCCCACGATGACCAGGATGCGTCGGTGCTCGGCTGCGTCGTCGGTCGGGCTGGACGGCTCGGCCAGTTCGTTCAGTTCAAGGGCGTCGGTGCTCATAGTGGGGTTCCTGTGGTAGCCGGCTGATGGGAGCTTTCAAGATCCTGGGAGACGGCAATATCGTGGGCGAAGCGCTCCAACAATCCGGCAAATCGGGCCCGGTCCTTTTCCGACCAGTTGGTCAGAACTTCTCCCAGCCATTCCCGCTTGGCCGCCAGGAGGCGATCGATGGTCGTGCGTCCGGCAGGGGTCACTTCCAGGCGGTAGGCCCGCTTGTCCTCCGGGTCGTGAGTTCGCGACACCAGGCCCTGTCTCTCCAGTTGCTGAACCTTGCGGGTGACGCCGGGACCGTCGATGCCGAGGCGGTAGGCCAGGTCGGTAAGGCGCAGGGAGCAGTCACAGTAGGTGAGCTCGCGCAGCAGTACGGCGCCGGCCCGATCCAAATGGATCCCGGCCCGGGACACCATCTTCTCGTGGGATCTCATCAAGGTGGTGATGCGGGCCACCGACTGCATGGCCCCTTCGATCCCGGCCACCGTGTCGCCGGCAGGGTCCTGATTGTCGGAGGCGCCGGCCTTGTGGGTCGGGGACGGCGTGTCGGGCGGGTTTGCCCTGTCCGTGTGGGCTGTCTTGTCCGCCAGAGCGGTATTCGAGGTTGTCATGCCGGTCCTTGCTCAAAAGTTGTTTACCACAGGCAACCATAAATAGTTGCCTGTGTCAAGTAACTGAAAAGCGGGCGGGGACCGGGTTGCCTACACTGTGGCCCGATGCGGGCACTGCGAGGACGGAGCGTCCGGCCCATACTGCGATTGGCAGCCGCGGCCACCCTGGGCCTGGCCTTGCTGGCCGGAGGGGTCCGCACCTTCGCCCAGGACGCCACCCCGGCCGCTGCTCTGCCCGTTGCCGGCCACGGCGCAGCAGGCCGCGGCGCAGCAGGCCACGGCGCAGCCGGCCACGGCGCAGCCGGCCACGGCGCAGCCGCCAGGGCCAAACCGACGCCTCCGGTGCTGCTGGCCCAAGCCAATGCGTCGGCCCCGGCCCGGATCGTCACCCCGGGGATCGACTCGCCCAACCCTTTCGTCCTGCAGGTGGGCGCCACCTACTACATGTACTCCAGCCAGTACTCCATATTCGGACCAAACATCCCGCTACGGTCGTCGGGCGTACTGACCAGTTGGAGTAGCGACACTGACGCGATGCCCAACCCACCGGCCTGGGTGGAGAGGGGCTACACCTGGTCGCCCGATGTAAGGCGGGTGGGAGACCACTACGTCATGTGGTTCTCGGGCGCCCTGGCCGGGCGCGCCCCGCTCACCAAATGCATCGGGGTGGCCACCTCGGCCTCACCCCGGGGACCCTTCGTGGGCCTGGCCGCCCCGACCATCTGCCAACTCGACCACAACGGGGACATTGATCCGCGCACCTTCCGGACCCAGGACGGGTCGTTGTGGCTGGACTGGAAATCCGATGACAACGCCGACGTCAACGGCACCAGTCACTCGAGCATCTACGCCCAGAGACTGGCGGCCAACGGGCAGGCGTTGGTGGGTGCGGCCACCGTAATCCTGACGGCCGACCAGCCATGGGAGGGGCGGATCGTAGAGGCCCCCCAGATGATCGAGCACGACGGAGGATATTGGTTGTTCTATTCGGCCAACTGGTTCAACGAGCCCTACTACGGCATCGGGGTTGCCGAGTGCCAGGGTCCGGCCGGCCCCTGTCACAAATACCTGGACCGACCGTGGCTGTCGTCCAATGCCCAGGGTTCTGGACCGGGCGAGGCCAGCCTGTTCACCGGCGCAACCGGTACCTGGATTCTGTACTCGCCAACCGCCGTTCACTACCGGACATACACGGCTCGACCGGTGGCGCTGGCCCGGGTCGGGTTCGGTCCATTCGGCCCGTATCTGGCCGCCTTCTAACCCTGCGCCGCGGTCCAAACGGGGCGCCGCCCGGGGGGCATTGTGATCGTCACATGGACGAAACCCTCCTGAAACACCGGCTCTTTATGGTTGGACGCTTACCACCGAAGAGGCCGATGGGCCTGAGAAGGGATGGGAGCGTTGCACATCAACTCCGGCGATACGGCTTGGGTACTGGCCAGCACCGCCCTCGTGTTGTTCATGACTCCGGGGCTCGCTTTTTTCTATGCGGGGATGGTCCGACGTAAGAACGCATTGGGCATGCTGATGCAGAACTACGTGGTGATGGGGATCGTGAGCCTGGTGTGGGTGTGGCTCACCTACAGCCTGGCCTTCGGAACCGATTGGGGTGGTCACGGCATCATCGGCACGTTTCACTTTGTCGGATTGGCCCACATGCACCAGACCGTGCCGGGATACACGGGTGCGGCCGCGCAAACCATTCCTCCGCTGGTCTTCGTCATTTTCCAGATGATGTTCGCCATCATCACCCCGGCCCTGATCACCGGTTCGTCGGCCGACCGGCTCAAGTTCGCCAGCTTCGTGGCCTTCATCGTGCTCTGGTCCATCGTGGTCTACGC
>JBOGIG010000131.1:0-4371 GCA_050742455.1 Acidimicrobiales bacterium | reverse complement strand
CGAACCACCGTAGCTATTTCGACGTGGTGGCTCTCGGACTGACCGTCCTGGCCGCGGGTCGCCCATTGCGCTTCATGGCCAAGAAGGAGGTCTTCGACGCTCCGGTCATCGGATGGCTGGCCCGAGCCATGGGCGGGATTATGGTCGACCGGGGATCGGCCTCGGGCTCGGGCTCGACCTCGGGCTCCGACTCGGGCTCGACCTCGGGCTCGACCTCGGGCTCCGACTCGCCGCTGGCCCAGGCCACCCAAGCCCTGGAAGCCGGGGAGTTGGTGGCCGTCCTGCCCCAGGGCACCATCCCACGAGGCCCGGCCTTCTTTGACCCGGTCCTCAAGGCCAAGACCGGCGCCGCCCGCCTGGCCCGGGCCACTGGCGCCCCGGTGGTTCCCGTCGGCCTGTGGGGGACCGAGGCGGTCTGGCCCCGCTCTGCCCGCCTGCCCCGGCTCACCAACCTGACCGACCCCCCCACGGTGCGGACCCGGGTGGGCCGGCCCCTGCGCTTCGCCCCCGACTCCGAGGCCGATGTCGTGGCCGATTCGGAGCGGATCATGGCCGCCATCGTGGCCCAGCTCCCGGCCCAGGCGCGACGAAGCACGACACCGAGCGCCGAGGACCTGGCGGCCACCATGCCCCCCGGCTTACGAGGTAAGTAGCCGTGCCCTCCGACGTCGTGGCCATCGCTCCAGGGCGAGCCTTTCTCCGCGCCGGAGCGAAGTGGCAATGACCCCCGACGCCGGAGCGCGCCAGCGGCATTGTCGGTGAACATCAGGACCCGGGCCGCGGTTGTGCTCGGTCGCGGATTGGGTGAGGCATCGCGCCGCTGGGGGCGAGGCGGGGGCACAGTGATCGGCGGTCGGATCACCACGGCCCTCGATCCCCGGGCGTTGGCCCGCCTGTCCTTGGGCTATCGCACGATCTTGGTCAGTGGCACCAACGGCAAGACCACCACGACCCGCCTACTCAGCTCCGCTCTGGCCACGAGCGGCGCCACCGTGGTGACCAACTCGGGCGGAGCCAACATGCCTGCCGGCCTGGTTGCCGCTCTGTCAGCCGGCCGGCAGCGCGCCGGCGACGGGCATGGTCGCCCCGGTCAGGCGGGTCTAGCTGCTCTCGAGGTGGACGAAGGTTGGCTCGGGACAGTCATGGATGCCACCCGGCCCGCCGTCGTGGTTCTGCTGAACCTGAGCCGGGATCAGATGGACCGGGTGAGCGAGGTGCGTATGACTGCGTCGAAATGGCGCCAAGCTCTGGCCCGATGCCCTGACGTCTCGGTTGTGGCAAACGCCGATGACCCCATGGTGGTGTGGGCGGCCTCGACTGGGACCGGAGCCGTCGGGTCGGACGAGGGCGACGCTGGTGGGATCGGAGCCCTCGGGTCCGACGCGGCCCCGACTGGGACCGGAGCCGTCGGGTCGGACGAGGGCGACGCCGGTGGCCGAAGGGTCCTGTGGGTGGGGGCGGGCCAGCCATGGAGGGCCGACAGCTCCGGATGTCCGCAGTGTCAAGGGCGGCTTGACTTCAACCCCCTTGGAGCGGACGTCGGCTGGTCCTGCCGCTGCGGTTTGCGCCGCCCTGAGCCTGACGTTTGGATCGAGAACGGCCGCCTGGTTTGGCCCTCCCACGGCGGCGCGCCCGACTCCACCGCGCCTCTCGGTCACCCAGCCGGGTCCGACCCGGGATCGTGGCCCATCGACCTCGGCCTACCCGGTCAGTTCAACCGGTCCAACGCGGCCATGGCGCTGGCCGGCGCCGGTCTCATCGACCCCTCCATCAACGTGGCTCGGGCCTTGGGAGCCATGGCCTCCACCCGCGACATCGCCGGGCGTTATCAGGTGGTCGAGGTGGGAGCGGGGAGGGCTCGGCTGCTCATGGCCAAGAACCCGGCCGGTTGGGTCGAGATGTTCGATCTGTTGTCCCATGCCTCCCCGGCGACAGTGGTGCTGGCCATCAACTCTCGGTTAGCCGACGGCAGGGATCCCTCCTGGTTGTGGGACGTGCCCTTTGAGGCTTTGGCTGGACGCCCGGTGGTGGCATCAGGTGAGAGGTGCTGGGATCTGGCCGTGCGCCTGTCGTACGCCGGGGTCCCACATCGCGTGGTGGCCGACCCCAGGGCGGCCCTGCGCCAGGCGGCCTCGGTTTCGGGGGCGACTCTCGACTTCGTGGGCAACTACACCGCCTTTCAAGATGTCCGTCGGTCCTTCGGGTTTGCTTCGGCATGAACCCGCCTAGCTCATCGAGCCCGCCGAGCCCGCCACGCCCGCCGAGTTCGCACGGTCGGGAATCAGCGGTGAGGGTGGTCACCGTCTTTCCCGAACTGCTCGGCACCTACGGTGACGGCGGGAATGCCGTCGTGCTTGCCCAGAGGTTGCGCTGGCGGGGCATCGATGCCGACCTGATCGAGGCGCCCATTGGTTCGCCGCTGCCCCGCTCCGCCGACATCTACTGCCTAGGAGGTGGGGAGGACGGTCCCCAGGGCCAGGCCGGCGTCATCCTGGCCCAGGACTCCGGATTGGTCCGGGCTGTGGAATCAGGGGCTGCCGTACTGGCCGTGTGTGCCGGCTTCCAGGTGCTGGGTCGGTCCTTCCCGGGACCCGATGGCGCCATTCACGCGGGCCTTGACCTGATTGACGCCGCTACGGCCAAGGGCCGTGGTCGGCGCTTGGTGGGCGAGGTGGTGTCTCGTCCCGATCCTGAGGTGTGCGCGGCTGGACTGGGCTCGAACCTGCTGACCGGTTATGAGAACCACGCCGGTATCACCACGATCGGCCCCGGAGCCCAACGGCTCGGCCGGGTCACGACGGGCGGTGGTAACGGCGTGGGTGACAGAGCCGAAGGAGCCTGGTGCGGGCGCATCGTCGGCACCTACATGCACGGCCCCGTGCTGGCCCGCAACCCCCACCTGGCTGACTTTGTCCTGGGCTTGGCCCTGGGGCCCGACGTGGCCCTGGGGCACTGGAGCCAATCTGAGATGGGCGCCCCTCTCGATTCCGAAGTCGAACGCCTTCGCACGGAGCGTCTGAGCCACCCAGGCTACGGCCGGGGCTCGCTTGGCTCCAGGGCCCGACATGGCCTGTCGGGCCTCGGTCTTCGGCGCCCCCGTCGGTAAATGCCAACAACTCACGGGCGGCTCGAATCCGGGCCAACCCAAGAGCACGGCGGACCTATTCGGCCGAACGTTCAGTCACATGGCGGGGCCGGAGTGAAGGCCACCAGAGGCAATTGTTTCACCAGCCTGCGCCGGGCCCCGTCACTGGCGTCGTAGGGCCATCCCACCAGCCAGGTCAGCACTCGACGGACCACCGGGGCCGCCCACCGATTGCGGCGTTCGTAGTCGGCCAGCATACCGATGGCTTCGTCCTCGTCGAGATGACGGACGACGGGTTGGAATCGGTCCCGGCCGATCCTCACCTGGATTGGCGGGCTCGCCTGGATATTGCGATACCAGTCAGTCGACGGTCCCAGCCCGGCGACCACGACCACCTCGCGCAAGGACTCATCGAAGGCGATCACTTCCAGCACGGTGTGGTATTGCTTTCCGGACCGGCGTCCCACGTGGGTCAGCATCATGAACCGTCGGCCCAAGAGCCATCCCAGGTCATGATGGTATAAAGCGGTGGGTGCCCTGAGTAGTCGACGGACCAGGGGACCGGGCCGGTTGGGAGTCTTGGGCGGCATGGCCAGACATATTGGCATGGATACGACACATCGACAGGCCCGAGCACGACACATCCAAACGACAAAAACTGTCAGACCGCCGCCTCGCTGTCGGTTCAGCGAGCGGTCATGGCATTGGCCACGGCTATCACCTGCGCTGTCGTTGCTCCGATGGAACCAACCGAGTATTGGCCCCCATGGGACCACCACGAAACCGAAGTCGCAACCTGAGCCGGGAAGCTCGTCACCTTCAGATACCCCACGCTGCCGTCGGCCAAGGTGATGGTCGGTGAACTGGTGATGCCGGTCGGACGCCCACCATCGGAAAGCTCGGCAATAGTGATCGAACGCATGTCGTTACTGCCATTGGGAGCGTAGCTGGCGAAATAGCCGGCAAAGTGAACACCCGCCTGCGGGCTACCGAGGTTGTCGAGGCTGGATCGGGTTAGATGCCACCCAACGGGAATGGCTCCCGGGGTTAGCACCGGAAAAGATAGGTATCGCTGTGCTTGTCCCGACGACATGCTGGTGTTGCCTGCCGGCATTGGGAGCAGGCTTTGGGTTGAGTTGGCTGGCTCTACTAGCAGACGTACAGGTGGATGTCCCTGGGCAACCTTGGAGGTATTGGCACATCCTGCGGCTAAGCCAAGCATGGCCAAAGCCAGCGGAACTATCAATATTCTCGGGCGATGCGTGCCTATCTTACGCGTACTCATA
>JBOGIG010000130.1:0-8203 GCA_050742455.1 Acidimicrobiales bacterium | reverse complement strand
CGGAAACTGACCAGCCGGGCGTCGCCAACAGCGGCCCCGACGGCCACGTTTATGGCGACAAAGTGGCTCACCACAACGGTGTCGGCATCCATGACGCTCAGGGCATCGAGCACACCTTGGCGCCAATCGACCAGCACCGGGTCGTCAACCGTGTCCCATGTCCCGGCCATCAGCCGGACCAGCCACGGTCCACGGGAAGCCAGATCGGGCAGCCCACTAGGCGTGGGGATCTCCCCCACGGCCGGCTCCACCCTGGCCTCCGTGCTCCACTGGCGCTCCAAAGCGGCGGCCGTCTGCCTGGTGCGTTTCATCGGACTGACCACCACCGGCCAAGGGCCCGATGGGGCCAGTACCTGGGCCATAGAGGCCGCCTGGGCCACCCCCACATCGTCCAGTTCGGGGTCGGCATCGTCTTGCCACCCCGAGGCCGCACGGCCGTGGCGGACCAGAGTCAGGCGAGCCACTACTGCCTCCCGCTCAAGCGACGGCCCGGTTCAAGCGACGGCCCGGTTCAAGCGATGGCCCGGTTCAAGCGACGGCCCGGTTCAAGCGACGGCCCGGTTCAAGCGACGGCCCCGCTTGAGCGCAGCTTGGCAACGTCCTCAGAATCAAATCCCCAGTCGGCCAACACTTCGTCGGTGTTCTCCCCCGGTCGCGATGCGGGACGGGACACCTCGGCTCTGGTCCGGCTAAAGCGGGGAGCGGGTGCGGGCTGGGTGACACCTTCGATCTCGATGAAGGTGTGTCTGGCCTGATTGTGGGGATGCAGAGCTGCCTCGGCCATGGTCAGGACCGGGGCGAAGCAGACGTCGGTGCCCTCCATCAGTTCGCACCACTGTGCCCTCGACTTTGTCCTGATGACATTGGCCAGCTTGTCCTTCATGTTGGGCCACTGGTCCCGGTCCATCTGGTCGGGCAGGGATTCGGTGTCGAGTCCGGTGAGGCGCAACAGCTCCGAGTAGAACTGGCGCTCTATGGAACCAATGGACACGAACTTGTTGTCCGAAGTCTCATAGACATCGTAGAAGTGGGCTCCGGTGTCCAGCAGGTTCACCCCCCGCTCCTCCTTCCACATGCCCACGGCGGAAAATCCCCAGAACATGGACATGAGCGAGGCGGCGCCGTCGACCATGGCGGCGTCCACCACCTGCCCCTGGCCCGAGCGGGAGGCCTCCCAAACGCCACATACGACTCCGAACGCCAGGTACATCCCACCCCCGCCGAAGTCCCCCACCAGATTCAGCGGGGGCAGGGGCGGGCCCGCCGAACGCCCGATGTGGCCCAGGGCGCCGGCTAGGGCGATGTAGTTGATGTCGTGGCCCGCCGCCTGGCCGTAGGGGCCATCCTGGCCCCACCCCGTCATACGACCGAAGACCAATCGGGGATTGCGGTCCAGGCAGGCCTCGGGCCCGATGCCAAGACGTTCGGCCACGCCGGGACGGAATCCCTCGATGAGGGCGTCGGCCGATTCGACCAGCTTGAGAACGGTTTCAACCCCGTCGGGGTTCTTGAGGTCGACGCCTATGGAACGCCGGCCCCGGTTCATGACATCCCAGGCCGGCGTCGATGCTTGGGGGTTCACCGCTTGGGCCCGGTCAACGCGGACCACCTCGGCCCCCATATCGGACAACATCATGGCCGCGAACGGGCCCGGTCCGATTCCCGCTATTTCGATGACCTTCATGCCGGTCAGGGGACCACTCATGGATCTGCCTCCTTGGGCCGATTTGTCACCGGTTCGAGTACGGGGCCCTCCCGGGATGGTGCCCTGCCATACGCCCTCGGGTCAAACGGTCGCTCCCCCTGCGTCTGGCGTCAGCTTGGACAGGACCCACCACCAGCATCGATGTGGTCAGAGGGGAGATAGGATTCAGGTCCTGGAACCGGGCGCACGAACAGATCCGTTGTCGGGACGACGGGTGGTCATCGTGGGCGACCGCCAGGACCGCCCCAACCTTTTGGACCGCGCCTGTCCCTTCTGTCCCGGCGGGCTGGAGGCGCCCGAGCCCTACCAGGTGCGCTGGTTCCCCAACCGGTGGCCACCCCTGCCCGATGGGCGGGCCGAGGTGGTGCTGTTCAGCCCGGACCACCACGCCGGGCTGTCCGGCTTAGATGCCGCGGCCCTTACCCGGGTGGTCGAGTGCCTTACCAGTCGCACCACAGCTCTGGCCCATCGAGCGGACGTGGAATACGTACTGATCTTCGAGAACCGCGGCGCCGAAGTGGGGGCAACCATCGATCACCCCCATGGCCAGATATATGCCCTGGCCGAGGTCCCCGACGAAGCCCTTCGGGAATTGAACCAGCCATCCTGCGCCCTGTGCCAGGACCACCTCGCTCCCGGAGCGCCTGCCCCCGACCTATCGGTGTCGCAGGTCGGATCCTGGAAAGCTCAGGTACCCGAAGCAGCTGCCTGGCCCTTCGAAATGCTGCTCGCCCCGGTCGAACACATCCCCGATCTGCCGTCTCAGGATGGGGACAACCGAGGAGATCTGGCCCGGTTGCTGGGCGACGTCCTCGGCCGCTTGGACCGCCTGTTCGACGCCCCCATGCCCTACATGATGTGGTTGCACCAAAGACCCTTCGATGGCAGGGATTGGCCCCAAGCCCACCTGCATATTCACGTCGCCCCGGTCTGGAGGGGATTCGGGCTGGTTCGCTTCGTGGCCGCCGGTGAGCTGGGCAGCGGCATCATGTTCAACCCGGTACCGCCCCCTCATGCCGCCCTCCAACTGCGACGAGCCAATGAAGACGGCTGACCCGGTGGCGGTGCCGCTGAGTCGTCGAGCGGGTCCAGCCGCAAACTTGTGATGCCGGCCGACCTGCCTCCGGGGGCGAATAGGCACAGGGCTTGGGCCCCGGGACGGGTCAACCTCATCGGGGACCACACCGATTACACCGGTGGACTGGTCCTGCCCATGGCCACCGATCTGGGAACCCTGGTTGAGGTGGAGTTTTCCTCCGAGGCCGACGAACTCACCTTCTCGTCATCACACGAACCAGAACCGGCCCGGTTCAAACTCGACGGCACCCCGCTGGGATCCAAGGCCCCTGTCTGGTCGGCGTACCTGGGAGCCATCCTGGCCGCCCTCCGCCCGCCTCAGGGGGGCCACGGCCGGGTCACGACCACCCTGCCCATCGGGGCCGGCCTCGCCTCCAGCGCGGCCCTGGAACTGAGCCTGGCCCTGGCCCTGGGCTTTGACGGCGCCGGCCGGGACCTGGCCCTGCTGGCCCAAGCCGCGGAACAGGCAGCGTCGGGGGTTCCCTGCGGGATAATGGACCAGCTGGCCTGCGCCCTGGGCCAGGTGGGCCATGCCCTGGCCATCGACTGTCACACCCTGGCGACCACGCCGGTTCCCGTTCCGAAGGAATGCGAGATCATCGTGGTTCACTCGGGAACTTCCCGCCGCCTCGCCGACACGGCCTATGGCGAGCGGCGCCAGGAGTGCCAGGCAATCGAGGAGCTGATCGGTCCCCTCCGCCAGGCCTCGTATGACGCGCTGTCGGCCATTTCCGACCCCCGTCTGAAAAGACGGGCCCGGCACGTGGTCAGCGAAAATACCCGGGTGGGACAGGCCGCAGCGGCGCTGGGTGGATCGGACCTCAAGGCCATGGGTCGGTTGATGACCGAGAGCCACACGAGCCTTTCGGCCGATTTCGAAGTGTCGACACCAGAGCTGGACCACCTGGTCGGCTGGCTCAACGCCCTGCCCGGCGTCTACGGCGCCCGTCTGACTGGAGCAGGATTCGGGGGATGCGTGGTAGTCCTGGCACAACCCGGGGCGGTAGATCTGGCCGCATTCAAGACCCTGGCGTGGATCGTGCGCCCCTCATCGGGCGCCCGATTACTCAGGTGGCCCTGAACAAACGCAGGTGGCCCTGAACAAACTTAGGTGGCCCTGAACAGGGAGGCCTTTTGGGCCTCGAACTCGGCATCGGTCAACACGCCCCGGTTGCGCAACTCGTCCAATTTCTCCAGCTGCTCGACCACCGAAAGGGGCTGGCCACCGGCCTGGCGTCCGCCCTGGACAAGGCGGACCCTCTCTATCTGGGTGTAGATCTCGTTTTGAACCTGCCCTGGGCGGGCGATGTCGGCGAAGGTCTGTTGTCCTCGCTCACCCCCTGATTCCAGGATCAAGCTGCCCGTTCCCAGCAACCGTTCGACCAGACTCTGGCTAAAGGCAATGTCGTTGATCCGCTCAAGCGGTATTTCGCGTCCTCGACGGCTCAAGGCTCCGGTCCGGCTGACGACCCTGTCCGTTGTCACCATGAATCGGGTGGTGGTCCACCGGGCGTAGCGAGCCGCCAACCACAGGGTGAGGGCCACCACGGCCAGGACGAACACATACTCGACCCATGACCATCCCATCGGCAGATACAGGTCCACCACCACCGCCGTCACCACCGCCACCAGGTCGGCGATGACCGGGCCAGTCATGAACGACCAGTGAGGGCGCAGATCGAGGACCATCTCTTCGCCCGGTCGCAGCATCCTCTGGGCGCCGGCCAAAGCTCAGCCCAATTTCCCGGCTATGGCTCCGGCCGCCGAGAGCACCGTGCCATCCGCCCCGACGCTGGTGTACCTAATCGCAGGTGACGAAGTGGCTTCGGTCAGCATGGCCTCCAGGAGATCTTCAAACTCGACCACTGGTTCGATCCACAGATACTTGGCCAACGAGCCCGGCACGGTGTTTATCTCATTGACGTACAATTCATGCCCGTCGCTTAGAAAGTCGATTCTGGATACTCCCCGGACCCCGGCCAGAGTGGCGATCCCCAACGCCTCTTGGCCCATCCGCTCCGCCAGCGGCCGGGGGATGTCGGCAGGCAATTGGCGGGCGGCACCCGCCATACCCTGTCCGGCTACGTACTTGTCGGCATATCCCAGGATTGCCCCCGATTCAGCCCGGCCGGAGCGAGCCGGTCGCTCGATGGCCGAGACGCAGGGTTCGGGCCAGGACCGCACCGCGATGTTCAGATCGAACAGGTCCGGCCGGTAAGGCTCGATGACGGCCCCGGCCCGTAGATGCAGGTTGGCTCCGAGCCGGGCACGGGCCGTTGCCAGGTCGGCCACCACATCGATGCCGATGGACGAGCCCCCGTATCTGGGCTTGACAATGTAGGGCCCGTCAAACCCAGGATCGGGCCCTCCAGGGCGGAGAAGGACCCGGGGCAGGGTCTCCAGCCCGGCCGCCGCCACGGTGGCCCCGAAGGCCAGCTTGTCCATTCCCAAGGCTGCCCCCGCTGCGCTGGGCCCGGCGTGGGCCAGACCGGCCAGGTCCAAGGCAGCCGACAACGTCCCATCCTCACCTGGTCCACCGTGACAGCAGTTGAGCACGACGTCGGTGTCCAGGCTGCGAGAGCGACCCAGCCGGGCGCCAGCGGTCATGAATCCACCTCCCGCGCCCACCACCAAACGCACCGCTTCGGACTTTTCCGGAACCCCCTTGACAAAGGCGTCAGCTTCCAGGCTGGATGCCACCAGGTGGAATTCGCCGGCTTTTGACCAGTACAGGGCGGCTACCGATCCGCCACCCCGGCGCGCCATGAGCGCTCGGGCGGCCTGGAGTCCAGTGAGCACGCTCACGTCGTGCTCGGGGGACGGTCCACCGAAGACCACCGCGGTCTGGCTCAACGAGGGACTCCTGTCTTGTACTTTTCCATGACGCTGCGACCATCCATGTCCAAGCCTGGCATCGGGGCATCGACTGGGGCCACCCGAGGTGCGAACCGATCTGTCCCGACACGTCGGTCCACCTCGGGCTCGGCCGCAACCAAGCTTGAGCGAGCCAACCATCCCCGCGGTTGAAAGACGCTCGATTGGAACATGTTGCGCTTTCCAGGTGGCGTGATCGAATTATGGGAAATGGTCGGGGAGATCGTTCTCGTACAGGACGGTGTCGCCGGGTCCGAGATGACCACGGACCCATTCGACCGCCTCTTCCCGATCACCGACCACTACGACTGTCGCGGCTCCCCGGCCCGGGGCGCCAGCGGGTGAGCGGACGGCTCGTGGATTCTCGGGGGCCTCGGGGACCTCGGGTGCATAGGGGGCCTCGGGCGCATCGGGGGCCTCGGGCACCTCGTGTCGACTCTGCTGTTCGGCTCTATTGATTGCGAAGAGCTTCTCGCTCCACGTGCCTCGGGGCACCGTCGAGGAGGGCGGGGGCGATGTCGGGGGGGACAGGTCCACAGTTGGAGGGCCGGCTGATCCCGCCGGATCCGGTCCATTGGCCCCGGCCATCAGGGCGGCCCGGTTTGTCCGGCCCACTATCACCACATAGTCGGCCACCTTGGCGGCATTGGCCGCGAACAGCCGGTTCTCTTCGAACTGGCGCCGACCCAGCTCCACCATGCCCGGGGTGACCACGACCCGGCGACCTCCCTCGGTGCCGCTGTTCGCCAGCCTGGCCAGGGCGGCACGACAACCAGCAGGATTGGAGTTGTAGGTGTCGTCGAGGATGGCAAACCCACCGGCGCCAACCGAGGGACTCAAACGGTTCCCCGCCACGGGAAGGCTGGGAAGCAAATGGGCCAACTGGGCGGTGTCGACTCCCAGTTCCGCGGCCACGGCCAGGGCACAGGCCACGTTGGTCGGACCGGCTGCTCCAATGGGGACGGTGGCCACCAACACCTGGCCCATGAACACGCGCCACGTCCCGTTGCCCATCGACTCCAGGTGGACATCGGCCCCGGAATCCTGGATGGAACACGCCCAAACCTTCTTGTGCTGCGCCAGAAGTCCAGGCACCAGGCGGGCCAGCCTGTCGTCGTCGATGTTGAGCACAACCACTTGGGCCTCAACGGTTATTTCGGACTTGGCCGTCACGATCTCATCTTCGGTACCGAAGCGCTCGAGGTGCACGGGTCCGATCGCCGTAATCACCGCAATGGTCGGCGGGATCCAACGGCACAGGGCAGCGATCTCTCCCCGCCCGTAGGTCCCCATCTCGGCGATGAACACTTCGGTGCCCAGCACCAGGTTCTCATTGACCGCCTTAGCCAGCCCGGCCCGGTTGTTGAAACTGGCCGGCGAGGCCACCACGGCACGACTCGGGTTGAGCAGGTGGGCAACGTAGCCCTTGGTGGTGGTCTTGCCATAGGAGCCGGTAATAGCCACCACGACCGGGGCGATCCGGGCCAGCTTGGTCGTGGCCTCATCGACAAAGTGTCGCGCCAGGCGGTCCTCGACCGGCCCCAGCACTGCCAAGGCCACATCGAGTACCGATGGAACGGCCACGGCCAGCAGCGCGGCCAGCCACGCCCCTTGGCCCGATAGGTAGGCGCCCACCAGGGCGCCCACCTCGAGAATCCCTCCGAGGACGGCCACGGTGGCCAGACGCCGGGTCCATTTGAGCGCAGACGTCCTTCCCCTCAGTCCGAGGCCAAACGGGCCAATGGCCACGATGACGGCGACGACCAGCCCTCCCATGCCCAGGCTGGGGCTGACTAGGAGGCCGAACACCGCCACCATGACCAGCAGCCGGTTGAACCCTGGAGTGCTCCACCACCTCCAGGCGAACCGGGTCACCGATCCGGCCAGGTAGTGCTCGCGTTGAGCCACCCGCAGCCACCTGACGCCGGCCAGCCCGGCCCCCACAGCACAGGCCAGCACCACGGCCCCCACCGGAGCGCCGGAGACCGAACCAACCAGGACAGGAGTCATGCTCACCGGGGCGCACCGGTGGCCCCATCGACCCGGTGAACCAGGAGGGCATGGGCCAGGGCATCGGTGGCGGTAAGCGGAGTGAGGTGTCCGGCCCCCGGACAAACGGTGATGGCGACCACACCAGCCCCTTCGGATTCGACCAGGGCGGCAGCGGCCCTGGCCACGACCAGGGGCACGTCGGCGTCATCCTCGCCCCACACCAGCTCCAGGGGCACCCTCAGGGCTCGAAGTTGGTCCTCGTAGGTCTCGTTGACCGAACGGACCAGGATCGGGCGCATGACCCCCTGTGCCCGGCGGTAATCGGTCGATCCGAAGCGCTGGGCATAGGCCTCCATGCGCTCGGCGCTCAACAGACCCCGCGACCTGAGGGCCCGGGCCAGACGGAACTTGACCGGGACCCCGGGTCGGGGTCCCTCATCGGCCGGCCTGAGCAGTGGCACTCCGGTCAGGACCAGTGCTCGGATGCGATCGGGGTGCGAGACGGCCAAGCTCAAAGCCACTCGGCCCCCAAAAGAATGGCCCACCACCACCGGC
>JBOGIG010000129.1:0-17857 GCA_050742455.1 Acidimicrobiales bacterium | reverse complement strand
CTGGCGGACCTGGAGGCAAGCGGTGCCTTGATCTCGCCTGCCGCAGTGGGCATTCCCCTGTCCTGGCGTGCGCCGGCTGCCCTGGCCGCGTTGGCCCTGGATCGACTCGACCGGGCCCGCGCCCTCCTAGCCGAGGAACGGGATGCAGCCGAGCGGCTGGGCACGGCCCGGGCCCGGGGCATGGCCCTCAGAGTGGAAGGCCTCATAACGGGCGGTCCCGGCGGTCTCGTCCTTCTGGAGGAGGCCGTTGACATCCTCGCGTCGGCACCGTCGCGTCTGGAGCTCGTTCGGGCCACGGTGGATCTTGGAGCAGCCCTGCGCCGGGCGGGACATCGCTCTGGGGCGACGCAACGACTCAGGGTCGGGCTCGACATCGCCCACCGGATGGGGGCGTCGGCCCTCGCCGATCGTGCCCGTGGCGAGCTTCTGGCCGGCGGCTCGCGCCCTCGCCGACGGGCCCTGACCGGTCGTGACTCCCTCACGCCCTCGGAGGGTCGCGTAGCCCAGTTGGCCGCCTCCGGTCTTACCAATCGTCAGATCGCCCAGTCGCTGTTCGTCACCATCAAGGCCGTCGAGGCCCACCTGGCCCATACTTTTCCGAAGCTGGGCATCGCCACCCGAAAGGAGCTGGCCGCCGCCCTCGGTCAGGAGACCGGGTCCGAGCCCCGGTAGGCCGAGCCCGGTAGGCCGAGCCGCCGTCTGACGGCGACGGGACGAGTGACCATAGCGGATGGGTAGATCCGTGAACGGCCACCTTGGCCGCGGCAAACGCGATTGCCCAAGCCAGCCAGACCAATTGCATTGCTCCTCAACCAAGGTGGCGCCCCTCATATGTAGCATGTCTGTGGCATACTTATGGCATGAGCAGAACGAGGGTGAGCACGACCGTGGACGAAGGCAAGCTGGCAAACGCCCGCAGGCTGCGCCCGGACGTCCCGGATGCGGTCCTCCTAGATGAGGCGCTGGAAGCGCTCGTCGCTAGGCACCGCGCCGTCGAAATCGATGCCACCTATGCCACCTACGACGAACACCCGCTCGACGAAGCCGACGAGTGGGGAAACTTGGCTTCGTTCCGGGAGGCCACTGCAGCCTCGTGAGCACGCTACCGGTCCGGGGTGAGGTGTGGTGGTGCGAGCTATCGGAGGTAGGCCGACGACCCGTCGTCGTGCTCTCTCGAGATGCGGCCATCCCGAGATTGCGACGTGCGCTCATCGCCCCCTGCACCACGACGATCCGTGGCTTGGCCAGTGAGGTGGTGCTCGAACCCAGCCAAGACCCGGTCCCGCGGCGGTCCGCGGTCAACCTCGACTCAGTGGAGAGTGTCTCGATCGGCGTCCTGACCGAGCGCCTGGGGCGACTCGGCGGCGAACGGATGCGTCAGGTTTGCGCGGCACTGGAAGTCGCGGTCGACTGCCTGGACTGATGTCAGTCAGACCCCGAGCCCTCCTCCCGATCGCGTGCACAAGGTCGATTACCGCACGGCGCCGGGGCGACGGACCCAACAGCGCGGCCCTATCGCGCTGGTCAATCTCTCGTCCCCTGTAACCAGATCAGTGCCCAGCCACTCGGCCAGAGCGACGTACCAAGCGTCATAAACCGTCAGGCTGTCTCTGAGCTCCCACACTCGTTGGGTGAAGGGTTCAAAAGGATATTGGAGAGTCCTGACTCGGCGGACCTGTTCGAGTGCGGCCATGGCTCGGATTGCGCTGAGGTCGCTGCGGAGGACAAGACCACGAAGGGCGGAGGTGCTCTCTGCCCCGAAGATGGCGGGCACCTGCAAGGTCGGTTGGCTCCGCACCTCCTGGCGCGCCAGCTCCCCGTGGACTCCGACTCCGACGAGGGCATCGACGAAGACAGAGGCGTCGATGACGCTCACCATCGCCTCGTCAGTGCGAATCTCGGTCGGCGCGTACGATTTGTCCGGCAGCGGTTGGGGCGAAGCCTTCCGGGCCCTCTGCCCGCAGGCGACCCTCGGTCTCGGCGACTAGTTCTGCCGGAGTCCGCAGGGCGGCGTTACGCGTGAGTTCGGCCAGCAGATACTCCTGGACGCTCATGCCCGCAGCAGCGGCGCGGGTCTGGTACATCCGGTGTATGTCCTCTGGGACATTACGGATCTGGATGGTTGCCATAGCGCTATTATAGCGCCTCAAGCGCTGATATGCATTAGCAGGAGGTGAGGCTCGCGGCAACGGTGATCGCCCTGGTACCTCACTAGCCCCAACTATTCACTCCGCCATTTGAGCTGACCAGCGCGCGTCCGCGGAAAAGCCCTCCCAGTAGGGGAAACTGTAGGTGTCGAAGCCGACAGGATCCCGACCAGAAGGGCACTTCGAAAGTGAAAGCTAACAGCACCAGTCGCATCGTTGTGGAATCCGGTGGAACCGGCGTGGTGGCCCACCTCGGACTGCACGCGCTCGGGTCGTTCGCCGACCGATTGGAACTCGGTGATGCACTGTCTTCCCGGATCCCCTGGGCCGGTGGTGGCTTCCCGATCCACGATCGGGGCAAGGTCCTCGTTCAATCTACGCTCATGCTCGCTACGCTCATGCTCGCCGGTGGGGGCGAGAGTTGTCTCGATATCGAACACCTGCGGATCGGTGAGGACCTGTTCGGATCGGTGCCGTCGGACACCACGGTGTTCCGCACGTTCCATGAGATCACTCCGTCGACCCGAGAAGGGATCGCCAAGGCGATGGCCGAACAGCGCCGTGAAGTCTGGCGGCGATCGTCGGCGACGACAGGAACCGACCCGGTGCGCCCGAGGTCGATTTTGACCTCGATAATTGACCCCACGGGGGCGATCCCGGCCCGGAGCGGTCGAATTCACGGAAGAGCCGATCGGTCAATGAGATTCAACGCAGAACGAGCATCCTCAAAATGGTTGCGCGAATAATCGGGGCTAGGCGGACGCGTGGCGAGGTTTCCCTAGGCTCACGGCGTCACCCTCTCCCTCTAGGCTCACGGTGTGAAGTCAACAATCGACGTCGCCACGTTGGCGGCAACGGCAACGTACCGAGATGGTCTTCTGTCGATCTTGGAAGCAGGCATCGACAACGTCACGGTGGATCAGTTTCCCTTCACCTGGGCTCCGACCTTGGTAATCCGAGTCTTCTTCGAGAACGAAGAACTCGGTGTCCCTCACACCATTCATGCTCGGGTTCGATTTGAGGACGACGAGCCCGTAGCGGACATCGGCTGGACGGTAACACCGGAGCGAGGTCCATCAGCTGATATGCGGCTGCCCTATTCGTTCGTCGTCATTCACGCGCTACCAGTGCAACTGCTTAGGGCTGGAGTGTATCGCTTCGCCGTCTCGCTCGATACCGAACAAGAGCGGGAACTACGGGTTTCAGCCGCGGCTCGCCTTCCGAGCAGTTGACATTTGGGTGCTAGAGATTTATGACTACGCACAGATGCGTATGGAGCAACGCCGAATCTCGGTCGAAGACGTGGTGTCAGCCCTGTCTCATCCTGTACAAGTGGATCAACCCGGCAGACGGGGGCGAAGGGAGCGTCTCGGCTTCGATACTCTCGGCCGACTCCTCAAGGTGGTCCTCGACGAGTCGAACGCCGTCGTCAACGTTATGATCGAAACGTGAGGTACGCCTACGATCCGACGGCCGACGCACTTTATGTGAGCGTCCTCGCTGGGGAGATCGCCGCGCAGGTCGAGATGCCAGATGGGGTGATCGTTGACGTTGATTTTGCCGAACGAGTTCTAGGCATCGATGTCATGGGTCCCGACCGGGGGTGGTCGCCTGACGAAGTGATCGACCGATTTCACTTGGGTAATGACGACGCCAGCTTCCTCCGACAACTCGCCAAGACAGAATGGTCGAACCACTCCGAGCGCGAAAGTAGGCCGTCAGCAAACGCAGCAAGCGGGACACCCCAACTCGTGCCTGTTTAAACAGCCTCACCCGCGTTCCTCCCCATCGTGGTTGCCACGCCGGGCCGGGGCCCGACCTAGACCAGTCCCGCGCCACCGAGCGGGCGACCGAACGGGAACGGAAAGATCGACCCACCGGCCGGTGATGCCTGGTTAGCGCTGAGGGAGGCTCGGTCGCACCTCTCCCGGACACGGCTGGACGACTGCCCTGAGCGCGTGCGCCCGGCCAAGATTTTACCCGTCGAGCTTCCCTTGGCTCAGGTCGCTCAGATGCCCAAGCCCTGAATGCTCCAGCATCTCAATCACGGCCCGTATCGGCTTGCCTTGCCCAGTCATGTGCCTGAGGGCTTCTGCACCGGCGCTGCCCCGTGCCGGGGCAGCGGTCATGAGCAACACCAGTGGCGCATTGCCTCCTTCCCGGAGGACGCCCGCCTTGGCAATGGCCTGCCACAGTGCGTCGGCTCGCCTTGGTCCTGCCCGGTGGCGAGGCGTCCAGGTCATAGGCGACGAAATGTCGTCCAGCCGGAGCGCGGCCACGGCAGTGGTTCCTGATCCGGCAAAGGGATCGAGCACGAGATCGCCCCGGTAGGTGTACAACTCGATCAGCCGACCAGGAAGCTCGATCGGGAAAGGAGCGGGGTGACCCATTCGGGTGGCGCTCGCGGGAGGGATCTCCCACAGGTCAAGGGTGTTCTCCATAAAGTCCTCTGCTTGACCCAGATGATCTCTCCCCGCAGCAACAAGCGGAGGTCATCCTGGAGTATTCCGATTACATCGGCAGATAAGGAGCGGTAGGGACGCCGACCGAGATTGGCCACGTTGACGGCCATGCGGCCACCGGGTTCCAGCTTGCGGACACACTGGGCAAAGACGTCACGTAACAGGTCGAGGTAATCCAGGTAGGTAGCCGGGACACCTCCCTGACCGAGGACTCCTCGTACTCCTTTCCGGCAAAGTACGGCGGCGACGTCACCACCAGGGCAACCGACGAATCGGAAACCTCGTCCATGTGCCTGGCATCCCCCACGATGAGCTTGTCGAGGTCCCGAGGCCCCGCCACCTCGGAATCCGAGGATTGGTTAGGCGGTGTAAAGCGACGGTAGAAGCCGCTGGCATCGTGGCTCTCCCGCTTCGAACTCCCAAAGGCCGAACTGGAAGTCGGTCGCCGCGCCATTGGCTCCCGATTCTAGTGGTGGACCTCAAGATATGCTCGGTTCGTGCCACCCATCTCGGGTAGGGGAGCCGAACACACGATCGATCGGTTCCACCGCCTTTACTACGACGCCGAAAAGGATGGGGGGACGTGGCGGGACACCAGATTCATGGGAGTGCTCACCCGGAAGTGCCCGCTGGATCTTTGGATCTATCAGGAGATGATCTTCGAGCTGGAGCCCGACCTCATCGTCGAATGTGGAACCGCCTTCGGCGGCAGTGCCTTATTCCTGGCCTGTACCTGCGATCAGGTCGGCCAGGGCCGGGTGGTCTCTATCGACATCGCCACCAGCAACGACCTCCCCCAGCATCCCCGCATCCAGTACCTGGTCGGCTCCTCGACATCGAGCGGAGTGGTCGACCAGATTCGCAGTTTGGTCGACGAGGCCCGCCGGGTCATGGTGATCCTGGACTCTGACCACTCCAAGGACCACGTACTGGCGGAACTACGCCTTTATGCGCCCTTGGTGGGAACCGGCAGCTACGTGGTGGTAGAGGACACCAATGTGAATGGCCACCCTGTCATGGCTGACTTCGGTCCCGGGCCCATGGAGGCCATCGATCAGTTCATGACCGAATCGGACGATTTCGTAATAGACCGCAGCCGGGAGAAGTTCCTCTTGACCTTCAATCCCCGAGGGTTCCTGCGCCGCCGCTGACCCCCAATTGACATTGGGGCGCCCGCCCGAGCGCTATGCCCACCGCAGGACCAGGGTGTGGTCCCCCGCCGGCATCGACACGGTGACCACTCTCGACCCCAGCCCCACAGTCAGCGATCGTCCGTCGATGGTGGCGCCGGTCAGGCCCGACGGCAGGGAGAAAATCGCCTCGCCCCCCGACGGCGACCACAATTCCACCGTGACTTGCGACGCCATCTGGGAGAAGCCGGTGACCTGGGCCGTGGCCTGCACCACCATCGCCCCCCCGCCCAGGGGGTAGCCGATCGGCATGAGCAATCCGGTGTCGCCCGGGAGAGTCAGAGCGCCGGTGGAGGGCAGGGTGAATCGATGGCCGTCCACGGTGGTAGAGAGCACCACCTCAAGGGGATCGGGCCATCGGTTGGCGGCCATCACTGTCGCCGCTCCGGGAATCGGTGCGTCGAGGATCCTGGCTTGGACCCGCAAGTCGGAGACCCGTACGCCGGGAGTGACCTGGGACAGACCTTGGGCGGCGGCGACGTGGGCCGCTTCTATTGGGTGATAAGGAAAAGGCGTGATCCCCAGCCCCGTATCGGTGGTGTTGATCTCGACCAGACCTATGGCCTGGTCCCCGTTGCTGTAGGCCAGCACACCACCGGAGACGAATTCCCCGTATCGACGCTGGTTTGGATAGATGTAGGCGATCAGCGACTTGGCCGGGCCGCCAGGCAATAGGTCGGGGATGAGCTCGGCGGCGGCGGGGCCGAACCAGGTCACGGCCATAGCCCGTAGAGCCACCACCTCGTCGAGCAGTTGGCCGAGGCCCGACGGGACCGGCTCTTGTTGCAGGATGGAAAACTCCCGACCCGTCGGGGAGTCGGCGGCGAGCCAAGCTCCCAACAGAACTGCGAGGCCGGCGCCCAGCGGTCGGGAGTACCCGCACGGGGACCCGCTCCTGGTTGCAATGGCCGTGGCATGGCTCGACAGGTGGTAAGTCTGAACCCCCCGCCACACCGTCACCGGGTGGTTCAGCAGGGATATGGATTGGGCGTCGTCGGGGTAGAAGGTGTCCTCGGCCTCGGGGAAGCAGGCGTCGGCCAGGATCGTGCAGGCCAATAGGTCCTCGTCCAAACTGGGCGGGGACGGCCAACAGATCAGGCGCCCGCCTGCCTTGACGTAGGCCACCAAAGCATCCTGAGCCGCTCGTGTCAGTATGTCGGCCGAGGCCAAGAAGATGGTCGGATACTCCGCCGGGTCGTAGTCGGAGGAATGCGCCGCCTCCACGTCGAGGAAGTCGAAGGACAGTCCCGAGCGCAACAGCAGGGTGACCAGCATGGGAACGTGGTTTTCGATCACCCGGCGGACGTCGGTTCTAAAGCCCCAGCGCTCGGAGTGGTACGGGGCCCCGACGAGCGAGGCGTCCCAAATCACTGCCACGTCGGCCCGTCGCTTGGACCCGGTGAGCAGGGTTCCGGCCGTTCGCAGGGTGCGGCCGAGCCGGCCCCGAGCCACCACCTCGCCGTCGCTGACACCGTCGGTGTAATTGAAGGGAATCCCGCCGATGATCCCCTCGCCGATGAGCAGGTCAAACAGGGTTATTGCGCTCTCCATCTCGGCGCACCATACGTTGACCTTGTTGCGTTGGGCCGCCCTCACCGCCTGCACGGTGAGCGATATGGTCGGCATCACCTCAGGCCCCGTTCCTCCCGGGTAGGTCTCCGGATTGACCAGAACAGCGGTGGCCAGATCGGCGATGTCAGTGGGCCCCACCATGTTCTGCTCGATCTCGTGGGTGATGGGCACGTCGACCCCACCCCGGCGCAGGTCTGCCGCCAGGGCGGCCAAGTACGCCCCAACCTGGTGTCCCTTGAACCGCTGCCACGAGAAGGCCGGACGCAGCGAAGCCACCCCTTTTGCCGTCGGGGGCCAGGCTCGGGGCGCTTCGGCCCCAGTGGCGGCGTGGTAGCGGTCCAGCATTGCGGGGTTGTAATCGACCTCGAAGGGTCCGAATCGGTAGAAGTAGCATGCTTCGTCGTCGACCTGCACCGCCACCACAGGTCCCCCGTTGGTGGCCAGCCACGGCTTGACAAACTCAGCGAAGGCTCCCAGCCACCGGGCGCACCCGGCCAGGTAGTGGGTCGATGCGTAGCTCGGCTGGGGAAAGTAATAAAGGGTCTGCCCCCCGGTGATGCCGGCCAGGGGGTAGTTGCCAAAGGGCGCCGCGGCCAGCAACGGGGTTCCGTCTGGGCCGTACTCGTACATGTCGGGCGGAGCCAGATCCAAGAACCAGTCAGGTAGCCCCCCGTTGCGCCACTCATCGGAGATGAACGGTCCCGGCCGCAGGATGACCTTGAGGCCGGCGTCATGGCACAGGGATAGATATCCGTGAAGATCGGTGTTGCAGAACAACCCGGCGCGACCGTTCAGTCCGCCGGTCTGAAGCTCTTGGATCGGATCCTGCTCCTGGTACTCGTCAAGATGGTCATCAGGCAGGATCGGATGAGACTGACCGGTGAAGTCGAACACTCCGGGGACGAACTCGTGGACATTCCAGGGCACGTATGTCTGAAGCACGGTGAAGGCAGCCTTCCGGCACACGGCGATCCGGGCCTGGACGGCGGAGGCCGACATACGGAAGTACTGGAGCGAGCCGCCGAACACCGCGCTGCCCAGCCCCAGGCTGGCGTCGATGACCGAAGGAGTTGCCACCCCATCGCCCGCCGCGCCGGTGACGCCTTGGGCCGCCGACGACGGCGTCGACCACACTGGGAGCCCAAGGACCGATGCAGTACCGGCCGCTATCCCTACCCCGGCCGTTCCGACCAGGAATCGTCTACGGCTGATGGGCGAGCCCCAGCTCCCATATTCCACAGGCGCAGCGTATGTCACATTGCTCCGACCGGCCATGCGTCCGACCGGCCATGCCTTCGACCGGCCCTGTGTTCGACCGGCCCTGTGTTCGACCGGCCATGTGCTCCAACCGGAAATGGTCCTCCGGGCGCATAGCATCGCCCAAATGTCACCGCGACACGGGGGCCAGGGCGCGGTGATGACGGATCAGGGTCTGGCGTGAAGCGTCCCGACGCCATCGTCGTCGGCTCGGGACCCAACGGTTTGGCCGGGGCCCTCACCCTGGCCCGTGCTGGTTTGACCGTGGAGGTCTACGAAGGGTCCCCGACTCTCGGCGGGGGCTGTCGTACCGAGGAGATGACCCTCTCTGGATTTCGCCATGACGTCTGCGCCGCCGTCCATCCCCTGGTGGTGGCGTCCCCCTTTTTCCAAGCCGCCGGCCTTACTGCGGGTACCTTGACGCTGCTCACCCCCGAGGTGGCCTTCGCCCATCCTCTTGACAATGGTCGGGCCGTCGCCGTCATGACGTCGCTGAACGATACGGCCCGGGGTCTGGGAGGCGACGCTTCGACCTACACCAGGATGATCGCTCCCTTGGTCCGCCACGCCGATGAAATAGTGGCCGGCGTCCTGGCCCCCCTGCGTGAGGTCCCGGCCCACCCATTGGCCCTGGCCCGATTTGGGCTCAATGGTGTCCTGCCCGCCCGCACGCTCGGCCGGCGCTTCACCACCGATCAGGGCCGTGCCCTGGTGGCAGGGGTAGCGGCGCATTCCATGCTTCGTCTCACGGCTCCGCTGTCAGGAGCCTTTTGGCTCCTGCTCACCATGCTCGCCCACCGCGGCGGGTGGCCGGTGGTCCAGGGGGGCAGCGTGGGTATCGTCGAAGCCCTCGTCGCCCGGCTGGAGGCCGAGGGGGGTCTGCTACGGACAAGCCGATGGGTACGAAGCCTTGACGACCTGCCCCCCGTTCCCATCGTCCTTGTAGATGTCGGCCCCCGCCAACTGATCGATCTGGCCGGTCCCCGACTGTCCCCTCGGCAGCGGCGGGCACTCGGACGCTTCGCCTACGGGCCGGGGGTGTGCAAGGTCGATTGGGCCCTTGACGGCCCCGTGGGCTGGGAGGCAGACCCATGTCGAGAAGCGGTCACCGTCCACGTGGGCGGCACCATGGATGAGATCGCCTTCAGCGAATCCGAGGTGGCCGCCGGTCGGCACCCAGCTTTCCCCTACTGCATCGTGGTCCAGCCGAGCGTTGTGGATCCCACACGGGCCCCGGCCGGGTGCCAGACGCTGTGGGCCTACTGCCACGTTCCATCCGGCTCGCCGCGCAACATGGCCGGCGCGATCGAAGACCAGATCGAGCGATTCGCTCCTGGATTTCGCGACCGGATCCTCCAGCGGTCCGTGATCACCGCGGCACAGATGCAGATACGGGATCCCAACTACATCGGGGGAGACATCAACGGGGGGTCCGCTACCCTGGCCCAGACCTTGTTTCGTCCAACCCCGAGGTGGAATCCCTACCGGACGGGGATAGATGGGGTCTACATGTGCTCGGCATCGACCCCGCCGGGTGGCGGGGTGCATGGGATGTGCGGGTACTGGGCGGCACGCGCAGCCCTGGCCGATCTGGGCCTGACCCCACCCTCCCTTATCGAGTCGGGACAGGATTGAGCGGCCGGTGCGACTTACCTCGCTGACCAGTCACAACCTGGCCGTCCTGTTTGTCGAACTGGCCGCCCTGCTGGTGGCTGCCAGGGCACTGGGCCAAATGGCCCGCCGGTTCGGCCAACCCCCGGTGATGGGCGAGCTGGTGGCCGGGGTCCTGCTCGGGCCGTCATTTTTCGGGAAGGTATGGGGTGGGGGTTTCAAGTGGTTTCTTCCGGCCCACCAGCCACTCGAAAACGGCGCTCTGCTGACCATGGCCCAATTCAGCCTTGTCATCCTGCTGGTGGTAATCGGCTCGGAGACGGACCTCAAGCTGATCCGCCACCTGGGCAAGGCAGCCACCTCGGTCTCTCTGTTCTCCCTGGTGATTCCCCTGGCTGCAGGCGCGGCCCTGGCCCTGGCCCTTCCCTCCGCCCTCATCGGACCCCAGCACAGCCGGGGACTGTTCGCCCTTCTGATCGCCGGGGCCGTCGCGGTGTCCTCGCTGCCCGTGATTGCCAAGATCGTCAGCGATCTGGGCATGGCCAGACGCAACTTCGGCCAGCTCATATTTGCCGCCGGGACGGCGCATGACACCTTCGGCTTCCTCGTGGTGGCCGCCGCCACCGCGGTGGTTGGAGCCCACCGGGGATCTCTGTCGAGCCATCTGGTGGTGGTCGGCGCCTCACTGGTCGTGCTGGTGGCACTGACCCTGACGCTCGGCCAGCGCTTCGTGGACCGCCGGCTGCGGACCATCCTGACCGACGGTTCCACGCCGACCAACGGGCTGGCCCTGGTCGTCATCGGTGCTCTGGTGGTCACCGCCCTGTTCGAAGTGGCCGGCGTGGAGGGTGCGCTGGGAGCCTTTCTCTTCGGAATCGTGCTGGGCCGGTCCCGCTATCAGCCCCACGAGCCGCTCAGGGTCATCGGCGCCTTGAGCTCGGCCATCTTCGCCCCCCTGTACTTTGCCTCGGCCGGACTTCGGGTCGACGTGGCCGACCTGGGTCGTTCGCCGGTACTGGCTTCATTTCTGGCCCTGGTGGCGGTGGCTCTGGTCTCGAAGTTCGCCGGCGCCGTCTTAGGGGCGGGCGTGGCCCGGTTGCCCCGCCGCGAGTGGGTGGCGCTGGGGGTGGGCCTCAATGGACGGGGCGCCCTTCAGGTCATCATCGGCTCGGCCGGGCTCAGCATCGGGGCCCTCACCGGCGCGGCCTACAGCGCGGTGATCCTGATGTCCATTGTGACGTCACTGGTGGCGCCGCCCCTGCTGCGGGCCACCGTTCGCAACTGGGAGGGCACTCCAGCCGAAAGGGATCGGCTGGACCGGGAGGACGAGATGGGGCGCAACGTCATAGTGCGGGGCCAGCGCCTTCTCCTTCCCAGCCGGGGCAGCCCCAACTCCATCGTCGCCGCAGAGATCCTCGGTGCTGCCTGGCCCCATGAGTCCGAGGTGACGGTGCTTTCCATCGCCGGTCCCGGTGGCGACGGCCACGGCAAAGAAAGCCCGGATGACGGGGGCCCGGATGACGGGGGCCCGGATGACGGGAGCCCGGATGACGGGAGTGGCGCAACGGACTTGGCGAACAACGATCCCGATCCCGTCAGGCCCGTGGTAGAGGTTCTCGAACCCCGACTGGTTCACCGGCGCCGGGTGTCGTCCGATCAGGTCCTGGACGAGATCCTGGCCGAGGCCAAACTGGGATACGGCATCATCGGGCTGGGAGCGGCCGAGTCCCCCACCCCGGGCCGCCTGCTGTCCCCCGTCATCGACGATCTGCTGGTTCGCAGTCCCATCCCCATGGTCATTGTCCGACGGGCTCACGACTTGAGTCGTCCGTTGCCCGCAGCCTTTGCCCGGTCGCTGATCGCCGTCACGGGATCGGCGGCCTCGCGCGCCGCCCAGGAAGTTGGCTACAGCATCAGTCGTAGCCTTGGTACCAAGGTGGTGTTGACCCATGTGGTCACCCGGCCCGAGGCCCACACCATGTCCCAACCGGCCCGCCGGTCATCGCCAGGTCCGGTCCGGTTGGGACCACTCGACTGGAAGGATCAGTCCAGCGGACAAAGAAGGGTCCGGCCCCGTTCAGCGGCCGGGGCGGGTCATGGCGTCATGACCGGTGCCAAGGCTCATGCCGCCGAGATGGCCGTCGAGGTCAGTTCCGTCACGCGCACCGGAGCCTCGGCCGGTCACGAGATCGTTACCGCATCGGAGGAACTTGGCGCCGACCTCATCATCTTGGGCTCCACCGTCCGTATGGTCGACGACCGACCCTTCCTGGGCCATACCGTCGAGCACGTCCTGGAACACGCCGGGGCCACTGTGGTGGTAGTCGTGCTCCCCGACGCCGCCTCCCCGTCCGATGCGAGCCCCCCCGGGGGCTGAGACCGGGTGGTCCCTACAGATCCAGGTGAGCCTCAGTGCGCGGCCGCGATGCCCGCGTCGCTGTCGTCGAAATCATGATGGGAGACGAACAGACGAGGCATCCGAACACCCTCGGCCTTGGCCCCAGGGCGGGGCACCCGGATGGTTATCATGGCCACGATCGTGGCTAGCACCATGAGGGCGCCCGCAGCCAGCAGCGAGTAGTCCAGCCCCTGGGCAAAGGCGGAGTAAGCGGCCTTGGTCACCTTGTCGACGATGACCTGAATCGACTTGTTACCCTGCACGGCGGCGGCCTTCTGGCTGACCGATCCGGTAGTCACCGCGGTGATGACCAGGTTCTGAAACTGCTGAGGGATGCCGAGGGCGGTCAGGCGATGGGCAAGGTTCACCGTCAGTTGACCGTTTACCACCGATCCGAGCACAGCCACCCCGGCCACGGCGCCCAACTCCCGACTGGTGTTGGTGCACGACGCGGCCATGCCTGAGTGTCGGGACGGGATGGCCGACAGGGCAGCCGAGGTCACCGGCACCATGGCCATGCCGAACCCCACCCCGGCCAGCAGGAGGGTCCAGCCCAAGGGATCGAACCCTGACTTGGGCGAGATCACGGCATTGGTCAAAAAGATGCCCACCGCGGCGAGCGCACTGCCGAGCGCCATGGGGATCCGGGGACCGACCGAGGCCACCCATCGCCCGGTCAGGATCGAGGCCAGGACCATACCCGCCGCCATGGGCAGGAAATCGAGGGCGAGGGAGTACGGGGACTGGGACGCCACTACTTCCAAGAAGAGGGCCACGAAAAAGAAAATCGAAAAGACGCCGAAATAGGTGGCAAAGGCCACAAAGTTGGACCCGCTGAATGACGGCTTGCGAAAGTACTTCACATCTAGGACGGGATTGGCCGCTCGGCGTTCGAACAGTACGAATCCGACGGCGGCCAGGAGGCTCAAACCGAAGAGCAACCCGATCCACCACGTCCCATATCCGGCCGTCTCCCCCATGATCACGGCGATGCTGGCCCCGGCCACCGCCGACGCCCCGAGAACAAACCCAGGGATGTCCAAGCGCTTGTTCACCGGGTCGGAGCTCTCGGGCAACACCCATGCCGCCCCAATCAGGGCGATGAGACCGAAAAAGACGTTGAACCAGAAAACGGCCCGCCAGGTCCACACCCCGACCAACGCCCCCCCGATGACCGGTCCCATGGCCAGAGCCAAACCCGACACCGCCGTCCACACCCCGAGCGCACGAGCCCGATCGGTGCGGTCGGTATACATCTGGCGGATCATCGAGAGCGTCCCCGGCTCCGATGCCGCCGCCCCGATTCCCATGATGACCCGGCCCGCCACCAAGGTATTGGCATTGGGGGCCAGTGCGGCCAGCAAGGACCCGAGACAGAAAATGACCACGCCCCCGAGCATCACCTTCTTGCGCCCAAACAGGTCGCCGAGCGTTCCAGCACTGAGCATCAGGGCGGCAAAGGTAAGGGCATATCCGTTAACCACCCACTGCAGCTCGCTGACCCCCACGTGCAGATCCGACTGAACATTGGCCAGCGTGACGCTTACGATCGTGTTGTCCAGAAAGGTGAGGAAGAGGACCAATGACAAGGTGGCCAGACCCAGTCGATGCCGCTTGAAGACCGGCAGGGCGTCCGAAGCGACATTGGCAGTGCCCGTTGAACTCATCGGGATCTCCCGCCTGGTCGTCTCACGACCCTAAATTACCCATAATCCGGCCGGTCAAAACTCGCTCGGCCCAGGCCGTCAAGGATCCGATTACGGTACACCTGATCGAGCACCTGGGATCATGTCCAACCAATTAGATCGGGGTTCCGTGCTATCGAGCATGAGGGCCAGGGCGCGGTGACCACGGTCGGGGGTCGATTGGGGTTGAGTCGGCCCCGAGAGTGGTTGGCCGGTGGATTCCGGCAGGGGGTGGTCCGCCTTGACAGCCACCTGGGGGGGGCCGTGCGACGACGCACGGTCATCTTGTTGGCCTGCATCCTGGGATTGGACAGCGCCGACAAGGGCGCCATCGGGGCCCTGGCCGTGGAGCTGGAGCGCTCACTGCACATCAACAACACCGAGATCGGCCTGCTGGTGACCATTTCCTCGCTGGTCGGTGCGGTGGCGACCATCCCTTCGGGGGCCCTGACCGATCGGACCAGTCGGACACGTCTGCTGACCATATCCATCCTGGTATGGGGGGCGGCCCAGATCACCAGCGGGCTGTCGATTTCCTATTTGATGTTGCTGCTCACCCGGTTGTTCCTGGGTGCAGTCACCGCCACAGCCGCCCCGGCTGTGGCGTCTTTGACCGGCGATCTGTTCCCCGCGGCCGAACGGGGACGTATCTACGGCTTCATCATCACCGGCGAGTTGATCGGGGCCGGGTTTGGCATACTGGTGGCCGGCGAATTCGCCGGCCTGCTCGACTGGCGGGCCGCCTTTTTTATCCTGGCCGTGCCCAGCCTGGCCCTGGCCTGGGCCCTGCACCGGTTCCTTCCCGAACCTGCCCGGGGAGGACAGAGCCGGCTTGAGCCAGGGGCACAGGAGATTGCGTCAGCCGAGATGGTGGCGGCCCGTCCCGACGCCTACGAGCCGGAAGCGGCCGAGGAAGGACGGTCTGACGCAACGGTGCTCAAGGAGGTGAAAGAGCAGGGGTTCAAACCCAAGGAATCCATTGTGCTGCGCCGCGACCCGGCGGCCATGAACATCGCCGAGGCCATTCGCTATGTGCTCCGGGTCAAGACCAACGTCGTCCTGATCGTCTCCGGCTCACTCGGGTACTTCTTCTTCTCCGGGCTGCAGACCTTCGCCATCTTGTTCCTGCGCGATCACTATGGCCTGGGCCAGTTCTCGGCCACCGCCATCCTCGTGGTGGTGGGGCTGGGAGCCATTGTGGGAGTTCTGGTCGCCGGACGCCTGGCCGACGGCCTGATCCGCCAGGGCAAGATCAATGCCCGCCTGGTGGTAGGGGCGGCCGGGTACGTGGTGGCCTCGATACTGTTCATACCGGCCATATTGTCGGGCTCCATCCTCATCGCCCTGCCCATCTATGTAGTGGCCGGGGCCGCCCTGGCCGCGCCCAACGCCCCGCTCAGCGCGGCCCGCCTCGACGTCATCCCGTCGCGTATGTGGGGCCGAGCCGAGGGGGTGAGAACCCTGCTTCAGACCGTCCTGCAGGCCTTCGCCCCTTTGCTGTTCGGGGTGGTATCGCAGGCCCTGGGCAGTGGCCACGCCGGGTTCGCCTCGAGCATCAGCTCCGGACACACCCACGTCTCGGCCCGGGGTTCACCCGGTCTGGAGTACACCCTGTTGATCATGCTCGTCCCCATGGCCGTCGCCGGGTTCATGCTGCTTCGAGCCCGAAGCCACTACCCCGTCGACGTGGCCTCCGCCGGTGAGTCCGACCGGGTGGCAGCCGGTGCTTACCCCGACCGGTGAATCCCGGTACACAGGGTTTGAATCCCGACAAAGCGGGTACGGGGGTGGTCGTCGGATCGTGTGTCTCCGACCAGTTGGCGGCCTTGCCCGTTTGGTCCCCCTCCGAACGGGCAGAGTCGCCGCCCTGCGGCACGCAGCAAGCACCACGCGCCACGCCCCACATGTTTGGTTTCGCCCTGACGTCGGGTAAATAAAAGAAAACAGGCGAGGGTGCAATACAGCCACCCGGAGGGGGAAACGTACCATGGGTTTGATACTTATCGTCTTGCTCATAGCCTTGATTTTCGGAGGCCTTGGCTTTGCAGTTCACGCCTTGTGGATCATTGCCGCAATCGTGTTCATCGCATGGCTTATAGGTTTCGGCCTTCGAGCAGGTGAGGGCCGGCGCTGGTACCGCTGGTAAATTCCTGGCGTTGGCTCCATATCTCCACCTCGTCGGCGTGGGCGGGACACCGGCGAGGTGGAGCACTAATCCGGGTACTAGTTAGATGCGTCCTTCGCCCTTTTGGTGTGCACCTCTCTCCATCATTTCGGTTTCATGGGTAACCACTTGCGGATCGAGTTCGGTCTTTTCGGCGTCGTGCTTTTCGGCTTCGGTGGGACCCCGATCGGCACCGGCTGTGGTCTGCGCCTCAGCCTCTTCAGCTTCTTTGGTCTCGTCATTCGGTCTGGTCGGTGAAGTCATGCCGATCTCTTACCCAGTTCCGGTGAGATTATCCGGTCGGAACTCGGCCAGGCCCTACGGTCAACTTGGATCGGACCCCAGACCGAGGACGATAGGCCGATCGGGGATGGATCGGGCCTGCGGCCACCTAGGGTGCAGATGTGAAAAAGCAGGAGGAACACATGTCCGATGAAGTGTGCCTGACAATACCCGCCCACCCCAGTTTCATCACCCTGGCCCGCATGGTGGCAGCGGGGATGTCGGCCCGCGCCGGCTTCACCCACGAGGAGGTGGAGGACCTACGTCTGGCCCTAGACGAGCTCTGCTTTTCCCTAATCGGCTTGGAGGGGGAGCCGGGGTCGGTCCAGCTGCATTACCGGATCGACGACACCTACCTTGCGGTCGACGCTTGTTCGATACGTGTCGAAGGCCAAGGCCAGATTCACTCCACTGAGTTCTCCCAGGCCCTGCTCGATGCGCTGGTCGACGATCACGGGGCCGAGGAGAGCGGCGACCCGGGTCCTGTGGTCTGGCTGCGCAAACGCCACCACGGCGACAAGAGCTGATGGAAACCGATTCGCGTTCATTTCGCGACTACACAGGCAAGTTCGCCGACTTTGCCCGCTCCCGCAGTAAGACCCTACGAGCCGAGCTGATCGAGGCCCACCTGTGGCTGCCCCATCACCTAGCCCGCAGGTTTGCCCATCGGGGGGAACCCCTCGACGATCTCATCCAGGTTGGCTCCATGGCCCTGGTCAAGGCCGTGGACCGCTTCGATCCCGACCGAGCCGTGGCCTTTTCGACCTATGCCACCCACACCATCGTGGGGGAGATAAAGCGTCACTTTCGGGACAAGGGGTGGGCCCTGCGGGCGCCGAGACGAATCCAAGAGCTGTACCTGGAGATCAACCGGTCCGTCTCCACCATGTCCCAGCAATTGGGTCGCTCCCCGACGATTACAGAATTGGCCCAAGCTCTGGAGGTGAGCGAAGAGGCCGTGCTCGAGGCCCAGGAGGCCGGCAATGCTTATGACTTTTCCTCCATTGACGCCCCCATTCCCCACGAACACGAGTCCCTGTCCAGCCGTATCGGCGCGGTGGATCCGGAATTCGCTTCAGTGGAGGGTCG
>JBOGIG010000128.1:0-14182 GCA_050742455.1 Acidimicrobiales bacterium | reverse complement strand
TGGATATGGACGCCGGAGATGGCCCGGGCCACCACCAGGCGCTGGATCTCCGAGGTGCCCTCGAAGATGGTGTAGATCTTGGAGTCCCGGTGCCAGCGCTCGACGGGGTAGTCGCGCACGTAGCCGTAGCCGCCGAGTACCTGGATGGCCTGCTCGGTGACCCACACCGCGGTCTCGCCCGCATAGAGCTTGGACATCGATCCCTCACCAGCAGCAAAGGGCTTTCCCGTGCGACCCATCCAGGCCGCCCGGTGGACCAGGAGACGGGCAGCGTCGATGCGGGTGCGCATGTCGACCAGCTTGAAGGCAATGGCCTGGTTCTCGATGATGGCCCGTCCGAACTGCCTTCGCTCTTTGGCGTAGTCCAGGGCGTACTCGTATGCGGCCCGGGCGATGCCGACTGCCTGGGAACCCACCACCGGCCGTGACGCCTCGAACGTGGACATGGCGGCCTGGGTGGATGTCTTCTTGCCTTCCCGGGCCCGGGCCAGGCGCGCGTCCAGCTTCTCCTTGCCTCCCAACAGACACGAACCCGGCACCCGACAGTCCTGGAGCACCACCTCGGCAGTGTGGGAGGCCCGGATGCCCATCTTCTTGAACTTCTGTCCCTGGGAAAGGCCCGGCGTCTTGGGGGGGACGACAAAGCTGGCCTGGCCCCGGCTACCCAGTTCCGGCTCCACCGAGGCCACCACCACGTGGACGTCGGCCAGGCCCCCATTGGTGATCCATGTCTTGGTTCCGTTGAGGACCCACTCGTCCTTGGCCTGGTCGTAGATGGCCCGGGTGCGCAGCGAGCTGACGTCGGATCCGGCGTCGGGCTCGGACACGGCGAAGGCGGCCAAGCGGATGTCGCCCGGCGTGCCGAAGCACTGGGGGGCCCACTCCCCGATCTGTTCAGGCGTGCCGTTGCCCACGATCCCGGCCACGCCGAGGGTGGACCCGAAGATGGCCAGGCCGATGCCGGCGTCACCCCAGAACAGCTCCTCGTTCACCAGGGCCATGGTGAGCCCGGTCGGATCGGCAAAAGTATTGGCCACAAAATCAAACGAGTACAGCCCGACCTTGGCCGCCTCCTCGATGACGGGCCACGGTGTCTCCTCGCGCTCGTCCCATTCCGCGGCTACGGGTCTGATCACGTTCTCGGCAAATTCATGAACCCACGACTGGATCTGGAGTTGATCCTCGTTCAGCTCGAGGGAGAAATCGGCCATTTTGCACCTCATGTCGGGACGGAAGACGGGAGCGAACATGCTACCGAGTGCCAACTATGGGCGACAAGCGCCAGTTCGGACCCGGCGCCAGTTCGGACCGGGCGAGTCATGAAGGTGCGGACCCACCGGGCCTGGAATTAATTCAGTGAACTTCCTTGGTCAGCCAGTCCGTACCGGGTAGTTCATTAGAATCGGCAGGGAGTTCTTCAGACTCCGGCGCTGCGCCGCCGGGAGGCAGTGGTGACCATCGACAATTCAAGCCCGACCGCAGGTGATCTGGACTCGAATGACGCTGCCTCGGTTGTCCTGAACGTGCCCGAGGACTTGGTGCGGCGAGCCCGATTTGGGGATTTGGCGGCATTTGAGTCGATATTGACGGCCATGGTTGGAATGCCGTGGCGGATGGCTCACTCCATCGCCTCGGACCTTGACTTCGCTGCCGCCGCCACCGGCGAGGGATTCGCCCTGGTGTTGGGTCCCGACGTACCTGCCCGGTGGTCGGCCCCCGATCGGGCCGGTCTGTACGTCATGGCCGCCACCCGCGCCGCGGCCCTGAGCAGCGACGGCGCCGGCCCCCTACCCCGGATCAGCGCCGGGACCGGACCCCGGATCGGCGCCGGGACCGGAGTCGGCTCGGCTGGCACCGGGAGGGCGGGTCTAATGAACCTGCCCGAGCGGTGGCGCTCGATGCTGTGGATGGTCGACGTCGAGGGTTTGGCCATTCCCCAGGCGGGGATCGTCATGGGAGTCAGCACGGCAGCAGCCGAGAAGCTGCATGCTCGGGCCCAGGCCGGTTGGACACGGGCCGATCTCCGACTGGCCGGCCCGCCAGCGGCGGGCGCCACTGTCCATCTCGGCACCAAGGCCACGGTCGCCGCCCAGGGGGCGGGACCCTCCCGCGGTCTGAGGGCCGAAGTTCCTCCCGTGCCCTTCACAATGTCCCGCATTGCCGTGGACCGCTGGCGGGGCCATCAAGGAATGGCCCCCTCCGAGGCAGGCGCGGGGACAGTAATCCCTTTGGCCGCGAGGTCGGTTTCGGAAGCAACGCTGGTCGCAGCGTCAGGCGCGGCGATAGCCGGCACAGCGTCAAGCAGGGCAATAGCAGGGGGAAGCGTGATCAGTCAGGCCGGCGATTTTCGCAGCCTGGTCCGGGCCCTGGCCGAGATCGGCCAGAAGCCCCTTCTCAGCGCAGCGTGCGCCCTGGTGGGGGTGGGGGTGATCGGCGGCTCGCTGGTTGCGCTGCTGCCCGGGCCCAACCCCAGCGCCGGAAACCCGGTGGCGGCCCCGGTTTCAGCCGCCTTCCCCAATCAGATCAACAGCCCCGGAACCAACGGCGCGCCACTGCCGCCGTTGCCGGTAGGGTTCGTTCTGGCCACGACTCCGACCCCGCCCGCCGGGCCTGCGGCGCCCGGGCCTTCCTCGGCACAACCGCCCCTAACCGGCCCCCCCTCTTCACGCGCTACTGCACCTCCCGCAACCGCACCCCCCACCCCCGCAGGGTTGTCGGTTCCCGGGATCAACCTCAATCCCAATCCCACTACCCCGGTTCTGCAAACCGATCTCGGTGTAAATCTGGGGCCGGTCAAGGCCGGACTGTCAGTGGGGCTGGGGCCGCACAGCTGTCTGGGACTGACCGTGCTGTCCATCACCATCGGGTGCCAGTCGCCGGCCACGAGCAGCGGCCTGTTATCGCTGGACCTGGGCAGCTCCTTGTTGGGCCCGATCATCTCGCGCTGAGACTTTCCGGGTGGCTGAGACTTTCCGGGTGGCTGAGACGTGTCGGGGGCTGGCCCCAAATTCACACTGATCGCACGTTTGCCGCTTGCAGCCCCTTTGGTCCTTCCGTCACCTCGAACTCGACCTGCTGGCCTTCTTCAAGGCTGCGGTAGCCATTCATCTGGATGGCCGAGAAGTGTACGAACACATCGGCCCCTTCGCTCTGCGAGATGAAGCCGAAGCCCTTCTCGGAGTTGAACCACTTGACGGTACCGGTCGCCACTGTAGCGATCCCCCTTTTGCTGACTGACATTACCCAAGGGCGCTGCCGTGGCGTGCCGACTGATGTCGTTCGTTGAAGCAAATCCCCTCGGCGAAGACGCTACCAGGCATTGGACATTCTCCAAATAGTTTTCGTCCGAGCTCAACGCCTCAGACGCGTCCCCTGGGCCGAGTCCTCCACCACCCAGCCCCGAGCCACCAGTTCGGCCCGCAGTGCGTCGGACGTTGTGAAGTCCCGCTCGGCCCGGGCGTCGTCCCGCCGGGACACCAGGTCGGCCGACTCGACGTCGATGACGGCGGCCTGGCCCCCCACATCGAGGCCCAGAACGCCGGCCATGACCCTGACCGACGCTGCCGCCTGGGTCGCTTGGGCCCATGCCCCCGAGTCGGCGGCTGCGTTGGCCCGGCGTACCTCCTCGAAGATCACCGCCGTGGCGCGGGGCGTGTTGAGATCGTCCTCCATGAAGTCACGGAACCGGGCCAGCACGGCCTGATCGGGGCCAGGGCCCGGGCCGGGAACGGCGCCGGCCATGCGCCGGGCCAGGGCATCGAGGCGGGCCAGGGCCTCCTCGGCGTCGGCGATGGTGTCGGGGCCCACTTCTAGGGGAGAACGGTAGTGGGCCCGCACCACCAGCATCCGGTAGGCCCGGGGATCGGTGCGGGACAACAGGTCGGGCAGAGACGTGAAGTTGCCGAGCGACTTGGACATCTTCTCCCGGCCCGACATGATGAAGGCGTGGTGAATCCAGTGCCGGGCAAACTTCTGGCCCAGCACGACTGCCTGTGCCCGTTCGTTCTCATGGTGCGGGAAGGCGAGATCGGCTCCTCCCCCGTGCAGATCGAAGTCCTGGCCCAACAGGTCGAGCGACATCGCCACGCACTCGGTGTGCCATCCCGGTCGCCCCGGCCCCCAAGGCGACGGCCAGGAGGGCTCGGCTTCCTTGGCCCTCTTCCACAGGACAAAATCCACCGGCGACCGCTTCTCCTCATCCACCTCCACCCTGGCCCCGGCCCGCAGGGAGTCCAGGGATTGGCGGGCCAGCAGGCCGTAGCCGGGAACCTCGGCCACCGACAGGTACACACCGTCGGAGGTCTGATAGGCCGTCCCGGTGGCGATCAGTCGCTCGATGATCTCGACCATCGGTCCCACGTATTCTGTGGCCCGGGGGCTGCGGTGGGGTCGCAGGACGCCTAGCTGGTCCATCGACTCCCAATATTTTGTCTCGTAATCGCGGGCCACTTCCTCGGCACTGCGGCCCTGCTCGGCCGCACGGTTGATGATGTTGTCGTCTATGTCGGTGACGTTGGAGACGTGATGGACCTCCACCCCCGTCCACTCCAGGAAGCGGCGCAGGATGTCGTAGGTCAGGGTCGCCCGGCCGTGGCCCAGATGGGGTAGGTCATAGACAGTGGGCCCGCAGATGTACATGGCCAGACGCCCGGCCTGGCGGGGAACGACATCGACCACTCGGCCCTGGGCGGTGTCGTGGAGGCGCAGCACCCAAGGTACGGTATCGCGACCATGAACCCACTCGTTCCCGACAAGGTGTCCCTCGACGGCCTCGAAGAAAAATGGTCCACCCAGTGGTCGCAGGACGGCACCTACACCTTTGATCGGAGCAGGCCCCGATCCGAGGTCTACTCCATCGACACCCCCCCACCCACGGTGAGCGGGACGTTGCACATCGGGCACATCTTCAGCTACACCCACACCGACACCGTGGCGCGGTTTCGCCGCATGCGGGGCCTGGAGGTCTTCTATCCCATGGGTTGGGACGACAACGGGCTTCCGACGGAGCGACGGGTGCAGAACTATTTTGGCGTCCGCTGCGATCCCAGCCTGGACTACGACCCCTCCTTCGAGCCCCCCGATGAGCCCGGGACCCAACAGGTGTCGGTGTCCCGGCCCAACTTCGTGGAACTGTGCGGACAGCTCAGTGTCGAGGACGAGAAGGCGTTCGAGGCCCTGTGGCGCAGGTTGGGGCTCAGCGTGGACTGGACCCTGACTTACACCACCATCAGCAGGGTCAGCCGCAAGACCAGCCAGGCCGCCTTCCTGCGCTTGTTGGCCCGTGGCCAGGCCTATCAGAGTGAGGCCCCCACGCTGTGGGACACCGACTTCGCCACGGCAGTGGCCCAAGCCGAACTGGAGGACCGCGACCGCCCAGGGGCCTATCACCGCCTGGTATTCCCCGTGGCGGGCCACGGCACCGCCGGCGGCGGCACGGGCGGTGGCGGCGGCACGGGCGGTGGCGACACGGCGGGCCACGGCTCCGGTCAGGCGGGCGGCAACGGCGCCTCCCTGGAAGTCGACACCACCCGGCCCGAGCTGTTGGCCGCCTGTGTTGCCGTTGTGGTCCATCCGAACGACGCCCGGTACCGGGGCCTGGTCGGCGCCACGGTGTCGACCCCCCTGTTCGGGGTCGAGGTGCCGGTGATGGCCCACGACCTGGCCGATCCCGAGAAGGGGACAGGAGCGGCCATGGTGTGCACCTTCGGGGACCTGACCGACGTGGTGTGGTGGCGCCAGTTGAACCTGGCCACCCGGGCCGTCATCGACCGATCGGGTCGGCTCGGTCCCGTGGTGTGGGGCGAGCCCGGCTGGGAATGCGCCGACCCGGCCCGGGCCCAGGCCGCCTATGACCAGCTGCGCGGCCTTCGGGTCAACCAGGCCCGGGCCAAGACTGTCGAGCTGCTCGTCGAATCGAGTCACATGGTGGGCGAACCCCGGCCCATCACCCACGCCGTCAAGTTCTACGAGCGGGGCGACCGCCCGCTGGAGATCGTGACGTCGCGCCAGTGGTTCATCCGGGTGACGGACATGGAGGATGACCTCTTGGCCCGGGGGGCCGAGCTGGCATGGCACCCCCCCTACATGCAGGCCCGCTACTCGGGCTGGGTCGAAGGGCTCAACGGGGATTGGAACATCAGCCGCCAGCGCTTCTTCGGCATCCCCTTCCCCGTCTGGTACGGCCTGGACGGCGCGGGAGACCCGGTGTGGGACCAGCCCTTCGTGGCCGACGAGGCCGCCCTGCCGGTTGATCCCTCCACCGATGTCCCACCCGGATTCACCCCCGACCAGCGGGGAGCTCCGGGAGGCTTCATCGGTGACCCAGACGTCATGGACACCTGGGCCACCTCGTCGCTGACTCCCCAGATTGCCGGGGGCTGGATCGACGATCCCGACCTGTATTCCCGAGTCTTTCCAATGGACCTGCGGCCCCAGGGCCACGACATCATCCGTACCTGGCTGTTCTCCACAATCGTGCGCTCCCAGCTGGAGGAAGACCGCCTCCCGTGGACCAACGCCGCCATATCCGGTTTTGTGCTCGATCCCGAGCGCAAGAAGATGTCCAAATCCAAGGGCAACGTGGTGACGCCCATGCCCCTGGTGGAGCGCCATGGCGCCGACGCCGTGCGCTACTGGGCGGCGTCAGGCCGGCCGGGGACCGACACCGCCGTCGACGAGGGACAGATAAAGGTGGGCCGCCGGCTGGCTACCAAGCTGCTCAACGCATCCCGCTTCGTCCTGTCCCGCCTGGCCGGTCCGGCGCCGGCCGGCGCCGGTGACGCCCCGGTGGCCCCGGTCGCCCCGTTGGCCGTGGACCGGGACGCTGCTCTGGTGGCCCTGGACCCGGCCGCTCCCCTGGTGGCGCCCGCCCCGGCCGCTGCGCTGATGGAGCTGGACCGGGCCATGCTTGCCCGCCTGGCCCAAGTGGTCGATGAGGCCACAGCCGCCTTCGAGGCCTACGACTACGCCCGGGCCCTGGAGCGGACAGAGGCCTTCTTCTGGTCCTTCTGCGACGACTACCTGGAACTGGTGAAGAACCGGGCGTACGGGGACTCCGGCGAGGCGAGCGGGGGCATGACCAGCGCTGGCGGAGAGGGCATGGCCGGCGAGGCGAGCGGGAGCGTGACCGGCGAGGCGAGCGGGAGCGTGACCAGCGAGGCGAGCGGGGGCATGGCCAGCGAGGCGGGGACCGATTCGGCCTGTGTCGCACTGGGCCTGGCCCTGTCCTGCCTGCTTCGCCTATTCGCGCCCATCCTTCCCTATGCCACCGAGGAGGTTTGGTCCTGGTGGCAGGACGGATCGGTGCACCGGGCGGCCTGGCCCCAGGCCGAGGAGCTCATCGCCGCCTGCGGACCCGACGGAGGCGACCCCGGGATCCTGGACATCTCCGGCCAGGTCCTGTCCCGGCTGCGCAAGGCCAAGAGCGAGGCCAAGCGATCCATGCGGGCCGGTATCGACCTGGCCGTGATCACCGCTCCCCCGGGGAACTTGGCTCTCATCCAGGCCGGCCTCTCCGACATTTGTGATGCCGGGGCTATCAGGCAGGTACGCCTTGTGGCGGGGGAAGAACTGGCCGTAGAAGTGACCCTAGAATCGCCAGAATAAAGACCAGCCTCCGTCACAGCAGATTCGTCCGCGCCGACAGCGGGACCGGACTCCCAACCCGAGTCCTGGTCACCGCGGCCGTCGCCCTTGCCGTGGTCTCATTGGCCGCGGCCACCTGGCCCAATGCCATCCGCTCTGGCGCCGCGGCGGCGACCAACACCGGCGCATCCTCCGTGGCCTCCAACGGGTCGCGCCTACCGGCGCCGGCCGGGGGGGCGGGGGTAGGGCCGGGAATCGGATCGATCACCGCCGCAGCCATGAGCATCGCCTTTCCCGCCGGACCGGCACCCCTGGGCGTGCCCGGACGAGGCTGGATCGTTACCACCAGTGCTCCGCTGGCCATTCATTCCTCCGACGGCGGACCGGTAGTGGAGACCCTCGGCGCCACCAATCAGTTCTCCAATCCGACCACGCTCGGTGTGATCGGCATTCCCTCCCACGACTGGGCCGCGGTCATCCTGCCCCAAAGGCCCAACGGCTCGACGGGCTGGGTCCATACCCCCGACGTCGCCGTGACCTGGACGCCCTACTCGATCGAAGTTTCCCGGGCAGCACGCTCGCTCACAGTCTTGCGCGGCGACCAGGCCATCTTCTCATCTCCGGTGTCGGTGGGCCGGGCCGGGGCCCCCACCCCGTCCGGGACCACTTACCTGTACGAATCCATCCCGATGATGCCGGCCAACGGCCCGTACGGCCCGTTCATCTTCGGGTTGGCCCTGTTCTCGAACTCCTACCAGTCCTGGAACGGCCAGGTGCCCCAGATCGGCATCCACGGCAACGACGATCCGGGCGGGATCGGCCACCCCATCTCGCATGGCTGTATCCGCCTGCCCAACGCCGCCATCACCCAGCTATCCACCCTGCTCCCTTTGGGCACGCCGGTCACGGTGACTTAGCCGGTCCTTCGGGCGACTTGGCGCTGTTCGGCACCGACGCCCGGGTGCAGCGGCCATGAACTGGCCTCCCAAAACCGGCAGTGGATAACACCTCCGATGACGCCCGCTGAGCGAAGGTACCGCTATGAAGATATACCCGTTGGTAAGGGTATATAGTGAAGGCATGCCGAAGCACTTGGTGGACATCGACGAGACGGCATTGGCGGCGGCCCAGGCCGAGCTGGGAACCGCGACCATGAAAGAGACCGTCAATGAGGCCCTGAGGAGGTCCGGCGCAGCCAGGGACATCAAGGTACGCGAGGCCCTCGACCGTCTTGGCCGCCGAGAGTTAACCCATCGCGAAGAAGCGTGGCACTAACCCACCTGGTGGATACCAGTGTGATCAGCCGACTGGGGGCGCCGGCCGTGCGCGCTGTCCTTGACCCTCTGACCGAGGCGGGTAAGGTCGGCCGAGTCGGGATCATCGACCTAGAAATTGGCTTTGGGAGCCGAAACGCCCGGGAGTGGGACCAGAATATGGCGGACCTGTCGGTGTTCATGCTGGTGGAGACCACCGCGGCGCACGTTCAGCGCGCTCGACAAGTGCAGCGGCTGCTGGCCGCCCGCAGCCAGCGGGGTCGCAAGATTCCGGATCTGCTCATCGCCGCCGCGGCAGAGCAGGAACGTCTCACTTTAATTCACTACGACTCGGACTTCGACCTGATCGCCAAGGTCACCGGGCAGCGCTGCCAGTGGGTGGTTCCCGCCGGCGCCATCGACTGAGCGACACTCCCGTCCCCGGCCCGGGGATCGTCTGGAATGCCGGCCGCTTCGGCCTCGGCGATCTCGGCGATAAAAACTTCGCAACGACTGTAAGAGAATGCCAGGCCGACTATGAGGGCGGCCCGGCCACCCATCCTCGGCCGGCACCGGCGCCGCCGTCACCTGGCGGCAAGAGCCCGCGATTGCAGGGATTGAACGAGCCGCTCAGGCGCCCAGGCAGAGGCTTGCGCTTCGGCCGCGATCGCCTCTGGAAGCGCATCGAGGAAAGCGTCGACCTCCGAGCGCGCCGCCTCGGCCGCCATCCCCCACGCCTGCGCCTCGGCGATGAAGTCGGCGGCCCGTACCGCATCTATGTCGCGTACGTCGTTGATGAACATCCCGGGGACAACCGAGACGTGCGAATAATACCGGGTGGACATGGTGTCATAAAGGGGGGCGAGACGCAGCGTCCCGTCGGGCTCGTGGACGATGGCGATGTTCTTTCCGTGACGGTCAGCGTCGCCGATCACCGTCGTGAACACGACGGTGCGCAGCAACTCTGGCAGCACTCCCATGGACAGCGGCCATCGGCGCAGCAGGGTGGCTATCGCCTTGAGCGACGGTCCGCCGTCTTGTTCGTACTTGCTCCTCACGGGCACTGACATGGCTTGGCAGACGTCTTCCTGGTGGGATCTGATTATCTCGCCGGAGGGGGTTTTGTGGCGGTCGAACCGTTCGACGACGAGCACGGGGCTCCCAGCGAAGGCGGCAATCTCGATAGGGGCCGCTTCAAGTCCGAGCCGGGTGGCGAGTCGCATACAGAACGCCTCGTTCTCGACCGATTGGTCAAACCCTGGAATCGGCGGCTTCAAGATGTGGGTCGACGGTGTCCCGTTGATGGGCAGCACCCAGGAGCCCGAGGTCCTGGTCAACAGGAGTTTTCCTTGAGTACCCGGGAGCGAGACCCGCACCCGGTCGTCCACCCCGAGAGGGGCGGTGCGCAGGTCAGCGAGTCGCCTGGCAATTTCGTCGTCGGTCACCGGCTCGGCTGAGGAGAGCGACGGAGAGGGCGGGCGGCCCGCCGACACAGGCACCAAGACCAGTGCGCCGGCGCAGTCCCGCCCGAGGGCGTGCAGCAAACCGAAGGTGTCGCCGTCGGGGATGGCCAGGTCATATGCGAGCATCCTGCGTACATCTCCTTCGGGGAGCATCCCGTCGAAGAATGGCGCCGCGCGGCGGTCCGGGTACGGGCGCGTGCTGACGGGCATGGAGAGCGAGATCAGGGGAGTGTTGAGCGGCCACCGGCGTCGCGCCGCGTCGGTGTAGGCGAGACGCAGGCCGCGGCCGGACTCCAAGGTGGCGACATGCTCTTCGCCAAACCAGACGGCCAGCGGCTCACGGCGAATCGGCATCCTCCTCCATGACGAGGACCATCTTGACTTGTAGGTGGTTGAAGATGTTGAGGAGCCGCGCCACCTGTTCGGTCACCTGCCCCTGCTCAACCCCGGACAGGTACGACCGGTGGAGGCCGACCGCCTCGGCCAGCTCCGCTTGGGAGACGCTCTTGGCGGCCCGAAAATCTTTGATGGCGGCTCCGAACGACGGCGGGTCCGACACTTGAAAAACCAACCGACCCATCTCGGCCCCACCCTTTCTTCGGTTGTCCGGTAATGCCGACATCTTACCCGATTGTGACAGTGTCGGTATTATCAGACAACTGGTGTCATGAGGTGTGATCGGCCTAAGGCCGGGGTTGGAGATAGGTGACGTCGGGTCCGGTCGGTTCCTGCCCGATGGCGTCGGCGGCCTGGACCGGGCCCAGGGGAATGAACTCCGCCTGGCTGGTGGCGCAGCTTCGGTCCTTCTGATCCACAATCACTGCCGAAGTTTTGATCCGGTCGCTTTCCACGGCGTCGACTCGGGCCTCGACCCGGTAGGGACGTCCGACCCGTATGGGATGCTCAAACATGGTGGAGGTTCGACGAGTGAGGGCGAACGTGTGAGCGATAGCGATGGTGGCCCAGGCCATGGCTTCATCCATGATGGTCAGGCAGACCCCGCCGTGGAGGTAGTTGGGCGCTCCGGAGAAGGCCGAGTTGAGTTCGAACTCAGCCACCACCATCTGGGTCGCCTCATCGTGATTGAACGGGATACGCAGGCCTTGACTGTTGGTCGGTTCGCAAGCGAAGCAATTGGAGGAGAACCCCCATTGCTCGTTGGTGAGCCGCTTCAAGAGCTCTTCCCCAAACGGCCGTGAGCGCCGGCCCGACCGTGACGTGGACCGGGTGGCGCCAAGCCCTGCGGGTCGTATTGATCCCGGCCCATCTGAGCCGGACGGTCTTGACCGCTCTGGTCGTGGGTACCGCTCTGTTCGCCATCAACCACCTCGACATGGTGCTGGCCGGAAAGGCCACCACCGTGGTGTGGATCAAGACCGGCGTCACCTACCTGGTCCCCTTCGTCGTATCCAACGTGGGCATACTCATCGCCACCCACCGCTAACAGGACGATGATCACCGACGGTCGTCCTCGATCTCCACCCCGGCCCAGAACGCCACGTGGTTCTTGATCTTTCGGGCGAGGGGGGAGGGGTGGGCGTATGTCCAGGCCGCATTGGGGAACTCGTCGCCGTCCACGTTGATTGTGTAGTAACCGGCGATCCCCTTCCAGGGGCAAAGCGAGTGAGAGCGGGTCTTGGTCAGATACTCCTGGCGCACAGATTCGGGCGGGAAGTAGTGGTTGCCCTCCACTATGACGGTGTGGTCGGCTTCGGCCACGGTCGTTCCGGCAAAGCTGGCTCGTATCATTACAGGCTCCTCAGGGACTTGGTTCGGGTGTGGGACGGGCGGGGCGGGCCTGTCGGCCGTCGATCTCGAAGAACTGTTGCGTGGCCGCTTGGCGTATGGCCATGGACCAGGTGGGATAGGCGTGGCTCGTCATGGCCAGCAGGGCGGGGAACATCCGGGCACGCATGACCAGGGCGGCCTCGTGGATCATCTCTCCGGCCCGAGGCGCCACCACGGTGGCGCCCAATAGGCGTCCACCGGCCACGTCGCCCGTCAACCGGCGCGGCCCGACCACCAGTTTTACGAATCCGTCGGTGCGCTCGGCGGCGATGGCCCGGTCCACCTGGCTCATGGGCAAGTAGGCCACACGGGCGCCGGGAAAGGCGGTGGCCGCTGTCGCCTCGGTCATGCCCACGCGGGCAACTTCGGGGTCGGTGAACGTCACCGCCGGCGTGTGATCGGCCCGGAACCGGCGGTAGGCCACCTTGGAAAGGGCGTTGTCAGCAGCGATACGGCCCATATCGTCGGCGGCATGGGTGAACTGCAACTTGCCGGCGATGTCACCGGCGGCCCAGATGCCCCGGACATTGGTGCGCAGGTGATCGTCGGTGCGCACGAAGCCGGATTGGTCGACGGCCACCCCGGCGGCGCCCAGGTCCAGCTCGTCGGTACAAGGACGCCGTCCCAGCGCCACCAGGACCCGCGCCCCGCCGATGTCGGACCCGTCGTCGAGCTGGACGACACAGCCAGACGGGCCCGAACGTGCAGTGACAACGCGCCGTCCGGTGACGACCCTGACTCCGTCGGTGGCTAAAGCGTCGGTAACGACCTCGGACGCCTCCGGCTCCTCGCTGGCCAGGAGACGCCCGGCCACCTCCACCACCGTGACGGCAGTTCCGAATCGGGCGAAGGCCTGGGCCAACTCGACGCCGATGGGTCCACCGCCAATCACGATCAGCGATGCCGGGCGCGTGGTCAGGTCGAAGACGTTCTCGTTGGTCAGCACGTCGAGGTCGGCCAGTCCCGGCACCGGCGGGATCATGGGGACCGTGCCGGTTGCGATGATCACCTGTCGGGCTTGGAGCTCGCCACCCCCCACACCCACCCGGTGTGGGCCGAGAAGTCGCCCTGCGCCTTCGAAGACCTCGATGCCTTCGCCCCTCAGCACGTCCGCCGTCTCGGTGGCGGCGATCCCCTTTACGACCCGGCCGACCCGGCCCATCGCCTCATCGAAGTCGACACCGGTGCCTGCCGCCTCGATGAGGGTCTTGGACGGGACACAGCCGACGAATGTGCAGTCCCCACCCACCGGTCCGGCCTGGACCAGCGCGACCCGGGCCCGGCGCCGTCGGGCCGAACGCGCCGCGCTCATCCCCGCCGCCCCCCCGCCGATGACGATCAGGTCATAGCCCACAGTTGGAGAACCCGGTCAGGCTGGGACCTATTCCAGGATTTCCGGCCGCCCGGCAACCGAGAGCGACAAATTGGAATGGACCGGAACGGGTGGGGGTTACCACAGTGTGCCTGAATTATCTGACGGCGGCCCGGCGGTGCTGGTGTACTGGCGCCCCGGTTGCCCATACTGCATCCGCCTGCGTCGCCAGCTCCGCAAGCGGGGACTGGCGACCACCGATATCAACATCTGGGCCGATGAGACTGCGGCCGCAACGGTGAGGGGGGTGGCCGGCGGCAACGAGACCGTGCCCACCGTGTTCATTGGCGACACCAGCCTGGTCAACCCCCAGGCCGGCGCGGTGCTCGAACTGGCCTCCCGGTTGGCCCCCCACGCCATCGGTCCCCACCGCTCCCGGTGGTCCCTGAGGTCTGGGCCCGGCGGACAGACGGCTGAGGTCGATGACGGCTGAGACAGGTCCGGGTCACCGAGATGGCCACCTGTAGAGACATCGGGCGTCTGCTCCAGTCCTATCCAATAGCACGAGCAGGCCGACCTGCAACCACGCCCCCGTCGCACGTGGCTGGGGTTCCAGGCGGGAACCCAGGCCCAACCACCCTGTCCGAAATCCGCCAGCAATCTCTTCTCGAAGCTGTCACCATGCTGGAGTGAATCTCGACTTCGACACCTGCTACCGGGCGGTCAGCAGCCGGGATCAGCGCTTTGACGGCTATTTCTTCACGGCCGTGCGCACCACCGGC
>JBOGIG010000127.1:0-5341 GCA_050742455.1 Acidimicrobiales bacterium | reverse complement strand
TCGGCCCCAACGGGTCAGGCAAGACTTCGCTCCTGGCCGCCCTTCTCGGTCGCCTGCCCCTGTCCGGGGGCACCAGGTGGATCGGTCCCGGGGTGGTGGTGGGCGAGTTGGGTCAGGGCCGGGACCGATTCAGTGAACTGGGGGTCCTGGTCGATGCCTTCATCAACGAAACAGGCATGCCGTTGCCCGAAACCCGGTCCCTGCTGGCCAAGTTCGGACTGGGCGCCGACCACTGCGACCGGGCCGTGCCAAGTCTTTCCCCCGGCGAGCGCACCCGCCTGGAGTTGGCCCTCCTGATGGCCCGAGGGGTAAACGCGCTGGTGCTCGACGAGCCGACCAACCACCTGGACATGCCCGGCATCGAACAACTGGAAAGTGCCTTGACGACATGGGACGGGACGCTGATCCTGGTAACCCACGACCGCCGCCTGCTCGAACATGTGAACCTGACCCGACGAATCAAACTGGCTTGAGGCCATGCGGGAGCGCTCGCTCGGCCGCTCTCCCGTGAAATCCAAAGCACCATTTTTCTATTGATATTCGACATTGTTGGCGCGATAGTGATTCCAAGCAAAGCACCTGCCTTTGTTCGGATTAGGGAATGGCGCCTATGGAATTGAGTACCGTGCTCAAGGCAGGCAAGGAGCCAGGGACGGGCGCCGAGCAATCGAGTACATCACGGCCTCGACGGACCCGGAAAGCGACAGCAGTCGCCGCGGCCGTTTTGATTGTTGGCGGTGGGGCGGCACTGGGCGTCAACCTGACGCAGGGTCAAAGCCCTGTTGGCGGAGTGGCGACGGTGGCGGCCGGACCGTTCGCCGGCACGTGGCAACTGCAGGACTACGCCATCACCATTGGCCCAAACGGACATGGCACTGCGCGGTGGCGAACTCGAGTGAATTGTGGCACCGGCATCGGGCATGGTCCGACCCCGTGTGACCCGGTGGTCAAGCCTGGGTCCCCCCTGCCAGCTGGCACTACACACGGGAGCGCGTTTGCATCCTACGGCGGCCACGCCAGCATCTACATAACCAACGTCCAGGGCAATTCGGCTCGCGGGGTGGTAAGGCAGTCGAATGAACTCTCGATCCTGCCTAATGCTCCAATCCAGTTTGGACTGGAGCCCCACGACCTGCTCTCAGTGTCGTTGCCGCACCCGATGCTGGGTACCCCCTTCGGCAACTCGCCATTTTGTGGGCCTACGGCTCTTGCCGTGCCCGTGGCCCAGGCAACTGCGCAGGGCTTCAACTGTGGCTGAACGCATAACCGGCGCATAACTGGCGCATAACCGGCGCATAACTGGCGCATAACCGGCGCCTAGCCGGGGATGACGCCGTGGCGTTTGCGCACCGTATCCCGGTCGGAGGGATCGGCGCTGGCGAAACGGGACCGAAGCTCAAAGCGCAAATCCTCGAAGGCCACCACGGCATCAATCACCAACTCGCTCGCCAGGCGAAGCAGGTCGACGTCGGCTTCGTACTCGCGACGCCGCTCTTCCACGTAGCGCTCACGTTCGCCAGGATCGTGGATCTCTGCAATCTTGTTGGCGTAAACGGCGTTGACCGCGGCCTCGGGCCCCATGACTGCGATCTTGGCCGTAGGAAGGGCCAGGGTGGCCAGCGGATCGAAGGCCGGTCCGCACATGGCATAGAGACCGGCGCCGTAGGCCTTGCGCACAATGACTGAGATCTTGGGCACGGTGGCCTGGGCCACGGCCGTGATCATCTTGGCCCCGTGGCGGATGATGCCCTGGCGTTCTACCTGGGTCCCGATCATGAACCCAGGGACATCGGCCAGAAAGACCAGCGGAACGTTCATGGCGTCGCACAACCAGATGAAGCGGGCTGCCTTGTCGGCCGAGTCCACAAACAACACCCCGCCCTTGTGCAGGGGATTGCTGGCCACCACGCCGACGGCATGGCCGTCGAGGTGGGCCAGCCCAATGATGAGCTCGGGGGCGAACAGCGGTTTGATCTCGTAGAACGACTCGTCGTCCACCAGCCCAGCGATGAAGCGGTGCATGTCGTAGCCGGCTGCTTCGTGGACCGGGAGCACGTCCCTGGTCAGGGTTTGGCCCGGATCCCTGCCTTCCACCACCGGGGGGAGCTCGCGCCAGTTGCCGGGAAGGTAGGAGAAGAACCACTTGGCCTGCTCGATGGCATCGGCGTCGTCGCGGGCCAGGTTGTCACCACACCCCGACACGGTGGCGTGCATTCGAGCCCCGCCCATCTCGTCGAGGGACACCGATTCGCCGATCACCTCTTGGGCCATGCGGGGCGAGCCCAAATACATCGAGGCATTTCCCTCGACCATGATCACGATGTCGCAAAATGAGGGAATGTAGGCCCCCCCGGCGGCCGACGGCCCGAACAGGCAACAGATCTGGGGCACCATGCCCGACAACTTCACCTGGTTGGCGAAGATGCGACCGGCACCCCTGCGACCAGGGAACAGATCGACCTGATCGGTGATCCGAGCTCCCGCCGAGTCCACCAGCCAGAAGACAGGCAGCTCGTGACGCAGGGCGTACTCGGTGATGCGAATGATCTTCTCGACGGTGCGCGCCCCCCACGAGCCGGCCTTTACTGTCGGGTCGTTGGCCATGACACAAACCGGGCGTCCCTCGACCCGGCCCGTGCCGGTAATCACCCCGTCGGCGGGCAGATCCTGGGCCGAGGCATTGGCCAAGAGCCCGTCCTCCACGAACGATCCTTCGTCCAGCAACAGAGCCAGGCGATCCCGGACGAATAGCTTGTTCTGTGCTTCCAGCTTGGCCGCACCCCGGGCGGTGTTGCCGGCCAGGGCTCGGATCCGGGCCTGGTCGAGGCCGTCGGCTCCAGTCATCCCACCGGTAATCCGAGGCCGCGCGAAATAACCAGACGTTGTACTTCACTGGTCCCCTCGCCTATTTCGAGGATCTTGGCGTCACGATAGAAGCGGGCCACGGCCGAGTCGTCCATGAACCCCGATCCCCCGAACACCTGGGTGGCGACCCGCGTCGAAGTCACAGCCGTTTCGGTGCAGTACAGCTTGGCCATGGCCGCGGCCTGGGAAAAAGGACGCCCCTGATCCTTGAGCCAGGCCGCTTTGTACACCAGATTGCGGGCATTCTCCACCGCCACCGCTACATCGGCGAGGGGAAAGGCCAGACCCTGAAAACGCCCGATGGGAGCCCCAAAAGCTTGACGCTGCCGGGCGTAGTCGACTGCCAGGTCCAGGCAAGCCCGGGCCAGACCGAGGGCCAGGGCGGCGATGGCGATGCGCCCGTCATCCAAGACGGCCAGGAAGTTCGACAACCCTCGCCCCTGCTGTCCGAGCAGGTGATCGGCGGGCACGTCACAGTCATCCAGAGCGAGGCCATGGGTATCGGAAGCGTGCCAGCCCAGCTTGGCATAGGCCGGCTCCACCACCAGGCCCGGGGTGCCCGACGGCACGATGAACGACGAGATCGAGCGGTCTTGCGTCCTGGCGGTGACGGTGACCACCGAGGTTATGGGGGTACCGGAGTTAGTGATGAAGGCCTTGGCACCATTGAGGCGCCAATGATCGGAAGCCTCGTCGAATACCGCCCTGGTCTTGGTCGCCCCGGCGTCGCTGCCCCCGTCAGGCTCGGTCAGGCCAAATGCCCCCAGGGCTCGCCCCGCCACCATATCGGGCAGCCACCGGTGCTTTTGTTCCTCGGTCCCGAAACGAAAGATCGGGCTGGCCCCCAGACCCACTCCGGCAGAAAGGGTTATGCCCAACGATTGGTCGACCCGGCCGATCTCCTCGATGGCCACGCACAACGACGTGAAGTCGCCGTCGCCCCCTCCCCACTCCGCCGGGAACACCAGCCCGAAGTAGCCCAGCTTGCCCATGGTCAGGACGGCGTCGAGGGGAAAGGTCCGTTCCCTGTCCCATCGCTCGGCATGGGGCGCCACCTCTGTTCGGGCAAAGTCGGCCACCACGGCACGGAATGCCTCATGCTCCTCGGACAACTCGTAGCTCACGCGTGACTCCCTGTTTGCGACCAGTCAAAGCTAACCGCATCGCACCGTCCTTCCGGTCACGACCCAGTGGCTTTACGGTCACGGCCCCCTGGCCTTCCGGTCACGGCCCGGTGGCTAGCCTCGGACGGTGGCACTGGACGGCTGGCTGGGGGTGTTGGGAGAGCGAAACTTTCGCCTCTACTTCATCGGCCGGGTGACATCCTTCCTGGGCACGGGCATGGTGCCGGTGGCACTGGCCTTCGCCGTGTTGGGCCAGGGTCGGTCCACCTCGGATGTCGGCTATGTCCTGGGAGCCGAGACGGTTCCGCTGGTCGGGTTCATCCTGATCGGTGGGGTCGTGGCCGATCGGGTGAGCCGGCGGAAGCTGATGCTCGGGTCCGACGTGTTGAGATCACTGGCCCAGGGCGGGATGGCCGCCTGGCTCCTGGTAGGTCACCCGCCCCTATGGGGGTTCTTGGTCCTAGAAGCCTTCGTCGGGTTGGGTACGGCCTTTTTCACCCCGGCCATGACCGCCCTCATCCCCGAGGTGGCCAGCGATGCCCGCCTGCAACAGGCCAATTCGCTCAACAACCTGGCCATGTCGGGCGGGACTCTTGTCGGCCCGGCCCTGGCCGGGATCCTGGTGGCCACCGTGGGACCGGGCTGGGCCATTGCCGCTGACGCCGGGTCCTACATGGTCAGCGCGGCCTGCCTGGGAGCGCTTCGGGTGCAGTGGGTCGGAGTCGGCCAGGCCGAGTCGCCCGTGTCCCAGTTGGTGGCGGGCTGGCGGGTGTTCTGGTCCCGCACCTGGCTATGGGCCATAGTCGTCCAGTTCGCCTTCTTTCACCTGCTGGCCTACGCCCCGTTCCTGGTGCTCGGGGCCGTCATCGCCCGGGATTCTCTGGGCGGGGCGGCTGCTTGGGGAGCAATCCTGGCCGCCCAGGGGGCCGGGTCGGTAGTTGCCGGCATTCTCATGTTGCGGGTCCGGCTCCGACGCCCTCTCCTGGTGGCCGAATTAACCGTCGTCGCCTCGGCTCTACCCCTTCTGGCTCTGGCTCTGGGCGCCTCCGCCTTTGTGGTCGGCGTGGCCGCCTTCGCCGGCGGCGCCGGCCTTGGCATCTTCGGGCCACTTTGGGACACCACCATGCAGCGTGAAATCCCGTCCCACCTGCTATCCCGGGTCAGCGCCTATGACTGGTTTGGCTCCTTGGTCTTCCTGCCTGTTGGCTACGCCCTGGCCGGGCCCCTGGCCGGCGCCATCGGCAGCCACACCGTGCTCTACTTGGGTGCGGCGTACATGGCTGCTTCGTGCGCCGTCCTTCTGGCCATGCCCAGCGTGGTTGGGATAGTCCACCGAGCCGATCCCGTCGCCG
>JBOGIG010000126.1:0-11764 GCA_050742455.1 Acidimicrobiales bacterium | reverse complement strand
GCAGCGGCCCGAGGGTGTAGTCGGGCGCGCCAGGATCTTGACTGTGTCGGACGGCGTGGTGGCCGGTACAAGGCAGGATCGCTCGGGAGCGGCCCTGAAGGATCGGCTACAGGAGGCGGGATTTGTGGTCGATCAGCACCTGGCGGTGGCCGACGGGGTGGACTCGGTGGCGTCGGCGCTTCGCGGCTTGGCCCATGGATTCGCCGGTGTCATTGTCACCACCGGCGGGACCGGATTCGGGCCACGTGACCTCACTCCCGAGGGGACGACCGTGGTTCTTGAACGCCATGCCCCCGGATTGGCGGAGGCCATGCGCCTGGTAAATCCATTGGGCCGCTTGTCCCGAGGGGTGGCCGGCACGATAGGTACCGCTCTCGTGATCAACACCCCGGGTTCCACCAACGGGGCGGTGGAGTGCCTGGAGGCGGTGCTCGATGTGCTCGAGCACGCCGTCGGGTTGATGACGGGTGGACCGGCCGGGGCCCACTGACTCTTACCGGAATCTCTCTCAGGAGGCTCTCAGGGCCGTCCTGTTAGGTTCGTCGCGTCGGTCCTCGGGTCACGCCGAAGGGTCACGAACCAATACAGGAAGTGAGCGACGTGCGGATCCTGGTGGTCGAGGATGAGAAGCGTCTTGCTTCGGCCCTCAAAAGGGGCCTGGAGGAAGAGGGCTTTGCCGTGGACGTGGCGCTCACGGGCAACGATGGTCTGTGGATGGCACGGGAGCAGCCCTATGACGCCATCATCCTCGACATCATGCTCCCGGGTATGAATGGCTACAAGGTGTGCGCCACCCTTCGGGAGGAAGGGCGCTGGGCCCCAATTCTCATGCTCACGGCCAAGGATGGCGAGTTCGACGAAGCCGAGGCGCTCGACACCGGCGCCGACGACTTCTTGTCCAAGCCGTTCTCCTACGTTGTCCTCCTGGCTCGCTTGCGAGCACTGGTGCGCCGGGGGGCCCGGGAGCGGCCCGCGGTTCTGACCGTCGGCGACCTGTCCCTCGATCCCGCCGCCCACACCTGCCGGCGAGATGAGGCCGCCATCGCCCTCACGCCCCGGGAGTTTTCGCTGCTGGAGTTCCTCATGCGCCATCCTGGCCAGGTCATGTCCAAGCGCGAGATCCTTGATCATGTGTGGGACTTCGACTTCGAAGGGGATCCCAATATCGTCGAGGTATACGTGGGCTACCTGCGCCGCAAGGTCGATACGCCGTTCGACCTGAACTCCATCAAGACCGTGCGGGGGGCCGGATACTGTATGGCGGAAGATGAATGAGAAGACCAACCCAGGTCGTTGGCGCCCCCTACGTTCCATGTTGGCTTCGGTCCGTGCTCGGACCACTGTCGTGGCCATGCTGGTCGTGGGAGCGGCCCTGGCCTTCGGGGGCTTCGAACTGGTTCATCTCCTCAGCGACGTGCTCGTCGGCAACGTCGACAACCAGGTGCACTCGTCACTCTCCGCCCTGGCCACCAAGGTTACGGCCGGAGAGATTTCCTCCGCATTGGCCCCGGTACCGGGGGACAGCTTTGCCCAGATAGTCGACCCCACAGGCCTGGTGATCTCGGCCACCGCCAACATCGCCGGCAATGCCCCAATCGGTCCCTATCGCACATCGGTTGCCGGTGGATCGTTTTCTGGAGCGGTGCTTGTCCAGGAGCGATCACTACCGTCCAATGACGACGGGCCATTTGTCGTGGGATACCTGGCCCTGTCCACCCCAAGCGGGCCGGTCACGGTGTATGTGGCCAGTTCCCTGGCCACGGCCAATTCCTCAATCGGCACGGTCAAGACGGCCTTGTCCGAGGGTCTCCCGGTGCTGGTGGTGTTGGTCGGACTGCTCAGCTGGCTCATGGCCGGGCGGGCGCTCCGACCGGTAGAGACCATGCGACGCAGTGTGGCCGACGCCTCCGGTGGCGACCTCGGATTCCGGATCCCCCAAACCGGAGCCCGAGACGAGGTGGGGAGACTTGCTCGGACGATGAATTCCATGCTCGAGCGCTTGGAATCCGAAGCGGGACGGCGGCGCAAGCTGGTCTCGGATGCCTCTCACGAGTTGCGCAGCCCCATCGCCTCCATCCAGGCCAACCTGGAAGTGGCCCAGGTCCATCCGAATGGAACCGATTGGCTCGGATTGGTCGACGTGCTCACGCCCGAGTGCGAGCGCATGGCCCGCATCGTTGACGATCTCCTTACCCTGGCAAAGGCCGACGAAGGCAACCTCGTGCAATCCTCCCGCCCGGTGGACCTGGACGAGATCGTCCTCGCCGAGGGCCGGCGGTTGCGCATGGCGGGCCGGGTGGGTATCAACCTCGCCGGCGTTTCGGGGGCCCGGGTCAGGGGCGACGGGGACCAGCTGGCCGGCATGGTGCGCAATCTGGTCGACAATGCCTCGCGCCACGCTGAGTCAGCAGTGACCCTGGAGCTCTACCGCTCCGGTCCTGACGTCGTGCTGGTGGTGGCAGATGACGGCACCGGCATTGCCCCCGATCAACGACACAAGGTGTTCGAGCGGTTTGTCCGCCTCGACGACGCCCGAAGCCGCGATTCGGGCGGTTCGGGTCTCGGTCTGGCCATCGTGCGCGAAATTGCTCAGGCCCATCACGGAACGGTTGAGGTAGCCGATGCCGAAGTCGGCGCCCGTCTCGTCGTCCGCCTTCCCACCTCGCCCGACTGATTCGGTCACCCCGAGCTGGGCGGCACCACTCCGGTCACCACGGCGGCCTCGGCCACCACGGGGAACGTCATCACCGAGTCGAACCCCGCTGCCGTGAGGTACTGGCACCACTTGTCCGTCGAGATGGGACGCTCTTGACGTCGCAACAGGTAGCGGTAGGAGTTCTTGGCTATCCGCCACCAACCGGCCGGACCCCGTTTGAGCATCACTGTCACCTTGGAAGCGATGATCTGTCGATCCCGGGCTTGGCCTCCCCGTCCGAACATCATGTCCCCGATGACCAGGCGTCCCCCCGGGCGCAGCCATCGGGCGATGGAGACGACCAATCGGGCCTTGTCCTGATCTCGTAGATGGTGCAGGGCGTAGTTGGACACGACGAGATCGACCGACTGGGGAGCCAGTTCCATCTCCTCTATGGCCTCGACTCGGCTCTCGACGTTGTTCAGGCCTTCGGCGCTGGCCTTCTCGGCCAACATCTTGATCATCGAGGTACTCACGTCAACTGCCAGGACCGATTGGGACACGGGCGCCAGGCGCAGTGCCAGTTGTCCCGTGCCGGCGCCCAGGTCCACCACGGCCCTGGTCGAACCGGTTCCCGACTGGCGAACCACCTCATCTACCACCTTCATCAGACCGGGGTTGGTGCTGGCGTTGTGTTCCCAGCTCCGGGCTCGTTCCCCCCAGAACCTGCGTTGGCGGGCGATGTTTTGGTCTCGATCAGCAGAAGTCAATGAATTGCTTTCTTTGGCTGAGGGCATTGTCGGGGAAGGTCCCTGAGAATTTCCTGAATTCTATGGGCGTGGCCCTGGCCTTCGGTGTGGCGCCCCCGGTCCGGTCCGGTCCGGGCGGTGGCGACGCAGTGCACCGGCGGTCAAACCCAAGGCGAGGACCAAGATCACAATCAATCCTGCGAACAGGACATAGGTGCCGAAGCGGTCGTGGCCGGCGCCGCCCAAGTCTCCGATGAGCCCGGAGCTGTCACTGGCTGTGGCAGCGGGTTCGGCGGCCAGGGGCCAGGTGAACTCCAAGAGCTGAGCCCCGCTGTTTCCCGCCCCCACCACCGAGCCGGTGATGACGTGATCCGACGCCGACAGGAACAAGAATTCGCCCAGCTCCAGGTACCCGGGTCCGGGTAGGGCGGTGGTCAGAGCACTGGGGGGGCCGACCACGGCCTGGGCCGAACTCAGGTCCACATAGCGGGCCAGGTAGCCCACGGTGTCGCCCGAGCGCCCGTGTTGGGCGTAGACCAGCAGGAGCCGATGGTCCCCGGTGGCGGCCAACTCGGGCAACAACAGGTCGCTGCCGGGGTCGGGCGCCACCTGTGACATCGTCCAGGTCCCGCCCCCATCCCGGCTGATGGCCAGGTCGATCACCGATGATCCGTTTGACTCAGTGGGCCAGGCCAGCGCCAGTCCGCCGCCGCTGGCCTGGCCCACGTTGGATTGACCCGGGGTGGTTTGATCCGAGAGGGACTGGGCATCAAAGGGCGTCGAGGTGGCGAGGGTGAAGCTATAAAAGCTGGCCCCGGGCAGGGTTTGGGCAATGGCCGCTCCGCTCCAGATCACTTTGGGGGGCCCGTGGTGACCGTCGCTGGACACCACCATGGTCACCACACGGTCCGTGCGGTGATCGGGTGACATTTCGGACCAGGACATGAAGGCTTGACCGGAGCCCAGGGGGACAATCCGCACCCCAAATGCGCCTCCCGGACCCGAACGGGGCAGCGCCACCTTGGGGGCGAACGTCAGTCCCTGGTCTGAGGATGTGGTGAAGTTGATCTGATCGGTCGATCCGACCAACTGGCAATTCGACGACGAGGTGCCTTGGGACCAAGCCACCCAAACGGTGCCGGTCTTGGATGTGGCCACGATGGGTCTGTCGTCGAATGACCCCGCATGGCGCTCGTCGTCGACCACCACCGGGGCAGACAGGGCCGAGCCGCCCCGAACCCCGGCGCGGGCCAGGATGACCGAGCTGTGGGGCAGGCAGGCACCCGCCCCCGCCGGGGCCGCCCCGGCCGATATGAGCACGGTGCCATCGGGCAGCACGGCGGTAGCCGGGTCGTATGAACGGGTCAGGCCGGGGGCCAGAACATTCACTGGCGCCGGCCAGGTGGTCGCCGATGGAGAACGGATCCAGGCCTGGACGATCGATTGACCGGTGCTGGGCTTGCCCGTAGCGGGGTCCAGGGGCTGGGTGGTGCTGACGACAACGTTGGTCCGGCTGGTAAGCGATGCCGCCGCTTCTCCCATGCCCTTGGGAGGCGAGGATGCCACCACCGAAGTGGAGGCCGGAACGGCTGCGGGGGGGGTCGCAACGCCGGTGGCCCGGGATGCGGGCCCCGTCGTGGAGGAGGCGGACGACGCCGCCGCTACGGCGGGGTCGAGCGAGGCGAACAGGATGGGAACCAGGGTCGCGAAAACCAATATCAGGGCCGCCCTGGAGGCCGGGAAGCGGGGCACTCGGGGCATCCTAGGTCCAAGCCATCGCACCCGAGAGGCCCCCCCACGTACCATTTGGCGGTGGAGACGACCGATGAGCGGTTCATGGATGAGGCCATCCAACTGGCCTGGTCGGTAAGGCGTTCCACCTCGCCCAACCCGTGGGTGGGTTGTGTCATCGTGCCTGCGCCTCCAGGTGGTCCCATATACGAAGGCGTCACTTCGCCGCCGGGTGGCCCCCATGCCGAAGCCATGGCCCTGCTCGCCGCCGGTCCGGCCAGCCAGGGGGCCACCTTGTACACCACTCTGGAGCCGTGCTCGCACACGGGAAGGACCCCCCCGTGTGCGGACGCCATCATCGCTGCCGGGGTGTCCCGGGTGGTGGTGGCGCTGGCCGACCCCGATCCCTTGGTGGCGGGCCAGGGCCTGGGCCGCCTGAGAGCGGCCGGGGTCGATGTAGAGGTCGGAACCAAGCAGGAAGCTGTGTCGGAGCAATTGGCTCCTTACATCAGGCACCGGCTGAGCGGGCGTCCCTGGGTTGTTCTCAAGCTGGCCGCCACACTGGACGGGCGCAGCGCCGCCCCCGATGGGACCAGCCAGTGGATAACCGGGCCGGAGGCCAGGCGTGACGCACACCAGTTGCGGGCCGACAGTGACGCCATCCTGGTCGGTGCGGGGACGCTACGTGTCGATGATCCCGAGCTAACCGCCCGTCTGGACGAACCGGTGGCCCGCCAACCCCTCCGTGTCGTGTTGGGCCGCGCCCCGGCCGATGCGCGGGCCCGGCCCCTCCTCGAATACCAAGGCGAGCTCGGCTCGCTGCTCGACGACCTGGGTCGGCGGGGTGTGCTTCAATTGCTGGTCGAAGGTGGGGCAACAGTGGCCCACGCGTTCCATGCCGCCGGCCTCGTGGACCGCTATGTGGTGTACCTGGCCCCGGCTCTGTTCGGAACCGACCAGGCCCGGGCGCTGTTCGCTGGGCCTGGGGGCCCCGGAATGGCTCAACTGTGGCGGGGAGAGTTCGTGTCGATTACTCGACTGGGGCCGGATCTCAAGGTGGAGATGAAATCGTCTTGAATACGTGTATGAGTTGGGAGGCTTGATGTTTACCGGAATTGTCGAGGAAATGGGCCGAGTGCGCACCCGGCGTGACGGATATTTCGAAATAGAGGCCGGCCTGGTAATCGAGGATGCCAAGGTGGGGGACTCCATCGCCGTCAACGGCTGTTGCCTGACTGTCATCGAGCTGGGCCCGGGTTGGTGGGCGGCTCAGGCCGTTGAGGAGAGCTTGGGCCGTACCACGCTGGGGCGGGCCGAAGTTGGTGATCAAGTCAACCTGGAGCGCCCCGTGCGGCCCTCGGACCGCCTGGGCGGTCACATCGTTCAGGGCCACGTCGATGCCACCGGCGTCGTGGCCCAAGTGTCGCCGGCTCTCAGGGTGACCGTGCCCTCAAACCTGGCCCGCTATGTGGTGGAAAAGGGGTCGATCGCCCTCGATGGCGTCAGCCTCACTGTGGTCGGCGTGTCCGGCGACACCTTGGAGGTAGCCATCATCCCCCATACGGCGGAGTCCACGACGCTGGGCCGTAAGCTAATGGGCGACCATGTGAACCTGGAGGTGGACATCATGGCCAAATACGCAGAGCGTCTATTGAGTGCCGTGGCCTTGAACCGGGAGGCTTGATCGGTGACGCTGGGCTGTATTCCCGATGCCATCGCCGCCATGGGGCGCGGGGAGATCGTGGTGGTAGTCGACGACGAGGATCGCGAGAATGAAGGCGACCTCATCATGGCGGCCGAGCATGCGACGCCGGAAAAGATTGCCTTTTTCCTGGCCCACACCTCGGGACTGATCTGTGTGCCCATGACCGGTGAACGCCTGGATCAGCTGGACTTGCCCCTCATGGTGACCCGCAACACCGAGGCTCAAAGGACGGCCTTTACCGTGACGGTGGACTACCGCCTCGGCACCACGACTGGGATTTCGGCCTCGGATCGCTCGGCCACCATCCAGGCGCTCATCGATCCGGCCACCGGTCCCGACGACCTGGCCCGCCCCGGCCACATCCTCCCCCTGCGCTACCGCACCGGTGGAGTGCTGAAGCGCGCCGGCCATACAGAAGCGGCTGTCGATCTGGCCAAGGCCGCTCACCTCTACCCGGCCGGCATCCTGTGCGAGTTGGTCAACGAGGACAAGACGGGCATGGCTCGCCTGCCAGAGTTGGAGGCCTTCGCGCGCCGGCACGACCTGGTTCTCATCTCCATAGCCGATCTGATCCGTTACCGGCGCCAGAATGACAAGCTGGTTCGCCGGGTGGCCGAGGCCCGGATCCCGACCTCCTTCGGGGACTTCACTTGCTACGCCTACGAGTCGGTCATCGATGGCGAGCAGCACCTGGCCTTCGTCAAGGGCGCCGTCCAGGGCGAGGACAACGTCCTGGTCAGAGTGCACTCCGAATGTCTGACCGGCGACGTATTCGGGTCATTGCGCTGCGACTGCGGCCTGCAGTTGGACGAATCGCTGTCTCTGATCCAAGAAGCCGGCATGGGGGTGGTCGTCTACCTTCGAGGTCACGAGGGTCGGGGCATCGGTATCGCGCACAAGCTGCGGGCCTACAACCTCCAGGAACAGGGCCACGACACCGTGGATGCCAACTTGGAGCTGGGTCTGCCCGTGGACAGCCGGGAATACGGCATCGGGGCCCAGATCCTGGTGGACCTGGGGGTGACGACCATGCGACTGATCACCAACAATCCGGCCAAGTATGGTGGGTTGGAAGGATTTGGGCTGGACATCGTGGAAAGGGTGGGCCTGCATACCGAGCCCAACCCGGAGAACATCAAGTACCTGCGCACCAAGCGCGAACGAATGGGCCACCTACTGGAGGGTCTCGATGACGTCCTTTGAGTCGACCTATACCGGAAGCTTGCGTGGTGAAGGCCTGCGGGTGGCCCTTGTCGCCAGCCGGTTCAACGATTTCATAACCACAAAATTGGTGGAGGGGGCTCGTGACGGACTGGTCCGGCACGGCACCGATCCCGCTGGCATAGTCCTGGCCTGGGCCCCGGGCGCCTTCGAGCTGCCCCTTGTGGCGTCGCGTCTGGCCGGATCAGGGGAATTCGATGCAGTCATCTGCCTGGGAGCGGTCATTCGGGGAGCCACCGGACACTACGAGGCCGTGGCCGGACAGTGCGCGGCCGGCATTCAAAGGGCGCAGATGGACAGCGGGGTGCCGGTCATTTTCGGGGTGCTTACGACCGAAACTGTCGATCAGGCCATAGAGCGGGCCGGTTCCAAGGCCGGTAACAAGGGGTTCGAGTCGGCCATGGCCGCCATCGAGATGGCGGACCTGTTGCGTCAGCTGCCGAAGCGCAGCGACTGATAGCCATGCTCAAGCTGGTCCTGCCCAAGGGGTCGTTGGAGAAAAAGACCCTCGAGCTGTTTGCCGCCGCCGATCTGGCCGTGTCGCGGAGTTCGGAGGTGGCCTATTCGGCCTCGATCGACGACCCCCGCATTGCCCAGGTTCGGATTCTCCGACCCCAAGAGATCCCCACCTACGTCAGCGAGGGCCTCTTCGACGTGGGGATCACCGGACGGGACTGGATCACCGAGACCGGCGCCGATGTTGTCAGCCTGGGTGAGCTGGCTTACTCCAAGGCCACCTCCAATCCGGTGCGGGTGGTGCTGGCCGTGGCCGGGGACTCGCCGGTGCAACGCGTGGCCGACCTACCCGAGGGATCGCGAGTGTCGACCGAGTATCCGGAGATGACCAGGCGTTACCTCTCCGATGCCGGGGTCAAGGCCGATGTGCGCCTGTCCCACGGCGCCACCGAAGCCAAGATTCCCGACATTGCCGATGCTGTGGTGGAGATAACCGAGACCGGCAGCGCACTTCGGGCGGCGGGGCTGCGGGTGATAGAGACTCTTTTGGTGTCGCGCACCGAGCTGATTGCCAATCCGGCCTCGGCAGAGGACCCCACCAAGGCGCACGCTATGGCCCAGATGCTGACCCTGCTGCAGGGGGTCTTGGAGGCCCGGTCCAAGGTGCTGGTCAAACTGAACGTGGGCGAGGACGATCTGGCCACCGTGATCGAGCTGTTGCCATCGATGAAGGCTCCGACCGTTTCTCAACTGTTCGGGGTCAACGGATATGGCGTCGAGGTGGTCGTGGCCAAGGCCGAGATCAATATCCTGATCCCGGCCCTGAAGGACCATGGCGCCACCGACATCATCGAGTTGCCCCTGTCCAAGATCGTCCATTGATGTCCGAATTGCTTGTCCACGAAGCTCCGGGCCGTGGCCGGGTCAGCGAGTTCGACAGCGAGGTCGGTCTGGGGCGGGTGACGACGCCCGACGGCAGGTCCTTCGGATTCCACTGTGCCCAGATAGCCGATGGCTCCCGAAATATCGAGGTGGGCACGCCGGTGGCATTCCAGGTGGTCCCGGGTCATCTCGGTAGCTGGGAAGCGGTGAGGATCACTCCCGTGGAGCTCTAATCAGCCGGCCGTGTTGGGATCAGATTCGCCGGGCCGGGTTGGATCAGATTGGCCGACCACCGGGGCGGCGGTTATCTGCACGAAGGCCAGGCGGATCTGCGATAGGGCCTCGGTCAGTTGCGGGAAGGCCGGACCCAGACGCGATCCGAGTGAGTCGACCACCGCGGCCAGCGCATCAATGGCCAAGCGGGCCGGCTCAGGACGGGGCGGCTGGTCCGAAAGGTGAAGTGCGGCCAATTCGAACAGGCCGTAGCAATGGTTGGCCACGACGATCTCGGCAGGCATCTCGGCCAATTCTCGGCGCAGCCTTTCCATCTCGGCCCGCCCTTCGGGATCGCTGTCGGTGGGTGGGGGGACCGGGGAGGCAGGGGTCGGATCCCTGTGACCCACGTCGTGTTCTCCTCCGGGTGTCCACAAGGTGCTCATGCCTGGTACCTTATGGGATACAACTGATGTGGAAAGCGGAGTCCTCCGATGAAGGCTCCCACCTTCCCACGGCTGAATGTGGTTCGGCCAGTGTGGCGGGTTACCAGTCCGATGGGCGGGCGCTCTTGCTTTCCGATGGTTGTCCCTGCCGCGTGCAGGGGCCACCGCCGACAAGGAGTGATGCCCAATAGCCACGCCCCCAGCCACCAACGAGCCCAGGATAAACGATCGCATCAGGGCCCGTGAGGTCCGTCTGGTCGATGCCGACGGAAAGCAACTCGGAATCAGGGCGCTTCCCGATGCACTTCACATTGCGCGGGATCTCGACCTGGACCTGGTTGAAGTGGCCCCCCAGGCCGTTCCACCGGTCTGTCGGATAATGGACTACGGAAAGTTCAAGTTCGATACGGCGCAGCGAGCCAAAGAGTCCAGGCGCAAGACCACAAACGTGGGAATCAAGGAGATGAAGTACCGGCCGAAGATCGGCATTGGGGACTTCGATACCAAGACCCGTCAGGTGGCCAAGTTCTTGGATGAGGGGCACAAGGTCAAGATCACGATCATGTTTAGGGGCCGTGAGGTCCACCACCCTGAGCTGGGCAAGAAGATACTGGATCGCATAGCCGAGCAGATGGATTCATCGGCCAAGATCGAGGCAGCTCCCAAGTTGGACGGGCGAAACATGATCATGGTGCTGGCGCCCGACCGCCGGGCCAGGCAGGCGGCGGCGGCCAAGGCGGACCACGACGAGGACGGTCTGACCGCGAACGGGACCGGCACAGCCATGGAGGCCACCGGCACAGTCACTGAGGCCACCGGCACAGCCACTGAGGCCACCGGCACAGCCACGGAGGCCACCGGCACAGCCACGGAGGCCACCGGCGAATCCGGCAGTGAACCCGGGTCGCCAGGCGAAGCCGCCGACATTGACACAGGGGGCGAGAAAGCACCGACCGATGATGTCGGGGTTGGGACGCTCGATGGTCCAACAGACTCACAAGCAGCAAGCCGAGGAGAAAACTAGACATGCCGAAGATGAAGACGGACCGGGGCGCGGCCAAGCGCTTCAAGATCACCGGAACAGGCAAGATCATGCGCCGCAAGGCCTTCCGCTCCCACATCTTGGAGAAGAAGCCCAGTACCCGTACCCGCAGACTCGCCCGCGAGGCCGAGGTCACCGGCGGCGATGCCCGTCAGGTCAAGCGTCTCCTAGGCCTGTAGTCACTGCTCGCCCCTGTTAACACACTCTCGTAGATAACACTCTCTAAGGAAAGGAGCCTCGACCAATGGCCAGGGTAAAGCGTGCTGTCCACTCCAAGAAGCACCGTCGTGCGGTACTGGAGAAGGCCCAGGGATATTACGGAAACAAGAGCCGGAGCTTCCGGGCCGCAAACGAACAGGTCATGCACTCGCTGCAGTATGCGTACCGTGATCGCCGGGCCCGCAAGGGCGATTTTCGCAAGCTTTGGATCCAGCGCATCAATGCCGCTGCCCGAATGGAGGGCATGAGCTACAGCCGCTTTATTTCGGGGCTGAGGGTGGCGGGCGTCGAAGTGGATCGCAAGGTTCTGGCCGACATCGCCGTTACCGACTCGGCCACCTTTGCTGCCCTGGTGAAGGTGGCCAGGCAGGCTGACACCGCCGCCCAGCCCACGCCGGCCGAGCCCACGCCGGCCGAGCCCACGCCGGCCGATCCCACGCCGGCCGAGCCCACGCCGGCCGAGCC
>JBOGIG010000125.1:0-3200 GCA_050742455.1 Acidimicrobiales bacterium | reverse complement strand
CGGCGGCGGCTCCGGGCACGAATCCCGCTTCGGACAGGTAGGTGAGGGACTCCGTGTCGATCTCGATCTGTTCAGTGACCCGGGCCAAGCGGATGTGATCGCCGGGGACCGCCTCGGACAGGGGAGCCTGCACCACGGGATCGGGATGCGATCCTGGTATGGGATTGCCGTGAGGGCACGTGGTGGGGTGCCCCAGTAGTTCGATCAGGCGAGTCTCTACCTCGTCGGAGATGACGTGCTCCCATCGACCCGCCTCTAGGTGGGCCTTGTGCCACTCCAGGCCGATGATGTCGGTCAGGAGCCTTTCGGCCAGTCGATGCTTGCGTACCACGCTCTCGGCGCGGGATCGTCCCATATCCGTGAGGGTCACGGCCCGACCATCGACATCGATGTAACCCTCGGAGCGGAGGCGCCGGATCATTTCGGAGACTGACGGGGCGGAATGGCCGAGTCTTTCCACCAGGCGGGCCTGGATGACCGGGATGTCTTCTTCCTCCAGGGCGTGGACGGCTTCGAGGTATTCCTCCAGGGGCGGGTGAAAACCATCGGCCATGAAAATGAGCTTAGGCCAGCCGTCGAGGGCCGTAGCATGCCGTGGTGGCTAAGTACCTGATCTTGGACGGCAACTCACTGGCCTACCGGGCCTTCTTCGCCTTGCCGCCCGATATGGCCACGGCCTCGGGCCAGTTGACCAATGCCGTGTACGGCTTTGTCTCGATGCTGGTGAACCTGATCAAGGATCACCAGCCCAAGGGTCTGGCCGTGGCCTTCGATCTTCCCGCTCCCACCTTTCGCCACCGCATGGCCGACACCTACAAGGCGGGTCGGACTGCCACTCCCGATGTCCTAATCCAGCAGATGGGAATCATCCGCCAGGTGCTTGACACCCTTAGGATCCCGGCGTTCGCTGTCGAGGGTTTCGAGGCCGACGACGTAATAGCCACGTTGGCCACCACACTGAGAGACCGGGCCGATGACGTGATCGTGGTGACCGGCGATCGAGATGCCTACCAATTGGTCGAGGATCCCTACGTCAAGGTGCTGTACAACCGACGAGGGGTCAGTGACTACGCCCTCTATGACGAGGCGGGGATCCAGGCCCGCACCGGCGTGACTCCAGCTCAATATCCCAACTATGCCGCATTGCGGGGCGACCCTTCGGACAACCTGGCCGGTGTCCCCGGGATAGGGGAGAAGACGGCAGCCAAGCTCATCAACGATTACGCCGACATCGATGGCATATTTGCCCACCTCGATGCCCTTACCCCCAAGCTTCGCCAAGCCCTGGCCGCCCACGAAGAGCTGGTGCGCCACAACGCAACCATGACCCCGTTGGTGCGCGATGTCCCCATTGCCTTCGACCCCCAGGCAATGGAAGTTGGGGGCTGGGAACGGACCGAGGTGGAGGATCTGTTCGGATTCCTCGAGTTCGCCAGTCTTTGGGCACGGCTCGAGTCAGCCATGGGGGTCGGCGGGAAGGGGGCGGCGGAACTCACCAGAACGCCGGGTCCCGGTGGCGGTGGCGGGGAGGGCCGTGGGGCCGGCCTTTTTCCGTTGGATCTTGAACTGGTTACACCGTCAAGCCCCGCTGAGGCCCAAGCTGCCCTCGCCGAACTGTTCGATCCCCCCGCCGGCTCGGCCAGTCCACCCGCCGGCTCGGCCAGTCCCGACGGTTCGGCCAGTCCCGACGGTCCGGCCCGGGTGTCGGGGGGAGTGCGGGCTCTCCATCTGGCGTGGAAGGGAACTCCCGGACGATCCGACCTCGATGGGCTGGCTCTGACTGCCGGCGGGGTCCGGGTCGTGTGGCTCGGACCGTCGACTCTGGGTGATCCCGGCGTGGCCTCGGTGTTGGGCCGCCTGCTCGGTCCCCATGCCGATGAGTCGGTATCGGCTCATCGGGCCAAGGAGTCCATGCGAGGTCTGAGCATTGTGGGGATCGAATTCGCTGCGCTCGGCACCGACACTGCCTTAGCTGCATACCTGCTGGATCCTTCCGTGGGTCATTACCTGCTGGAGGACCTGACCCCCGCTCATCTGGGTCGAAGTTTGGACGCCCCCGGCGGCCCGGCACCGGGCGAGCTGGATCTCGACGGTTTGGGCCTGGACGCCGGGCTCGGGGCCGGGATGCGGGCTCGGGCCGTGTCCTTGCTGGCTGGATCTCTGCAGGCGGCTCTGGCCGACCAGGGTATGGATGGCCTCTACAACGACGTGGAGCGTCCCCTGGTAAAAGTCCTGGCTCGCATGGAAGAAGTTGGGGTCGGTGTCGATTCCGAGTACCTGGGGGCGCTGGCCCGTGAGCTATCCGAGGAGGTAGCCCTCCTCGATGCCGAGATCCAGACTATGGCCGGGGAACCGTTCAAGGTCAACTCCACCCAGCAGCTGCGAAGGATCCTGTTCGACAAGCTCGGCCTGGCTCCCCAGAAGAGGACCAAGACGGGATATTCCACCGATGCGGCGTCCCTGGAGCGCCTACGTGACGAGCATCCCATCATCGAAAAGCTGCTGCGCTACCGGGAGGTGGAAAAGCTGCGCTCCACCTACGGCGCCGCCCTTCTGGCCGAAGTGGCCCCAGACGGACGCATCCACGCCAGCTTCAACCAGACCGTGGCCCGCACCGGGCGCCTGTCCTCCGAGGCGCCCAACCTGCACAACATCCCCATCCGCAGCGAGGAGGGACGACGCTTCAGGCGGGCCTTCGTAGCTGCTCCTGAACATCGTCTCCTGGTGGCCGACTACAACCAGATCGAGCTGAGGGTGATTGCCCATCTGTCGGCCGACCCCGGTCTGGTGGAGGCGTTCAGGACCGGAGTCGACATACACACGGCCACCGCGGCCCGACTGTTCGGGGTTGAGCCATCTGACGTCACCCTCGGCCAACGCTCAAAGTCCAAGATGGTCTCCTACGGCCTTGCCTACGGAATGGAGGCCTACGGGCTTTCCCAACGCCTGGGCGTTCCGGTCGAGGAGGCGGCACTGATCCTGACCGCCTATTTTGAAGCCTTTCCCCAGGTAAGGGCATACATGGATGCCACCGTGGCCGAGGCCCGGGAACGGGGCTACACCGAAACCCTGTTTGGACGTCGCCGTCCCCTTCCCGAACTGTCCTCGTCCAACTTCCGCATCCGCCAGGCCGGTGAGCGCCAAGCCATGAATGCGGGGATCCAGGGCTTGGCCGCCGACATCTTCAAAGTCGCCTTGCT
>JBOGIG010000124.1:0-5978 GCA_050742455.1 Acidimicrobiales bacterium | reverse complement strand
CTCCCGGTTGGCCACCCGGTGCCCACCGTCAGTGAGCAGGGAGACAACCGGTTCGTTCGCAGCATGGCCAGGCCCCGTCGGGCGCAGGGCCCAGCCCATCTCCCACGAGCACATGCGGATGGTGGCCCACCCTCCATCCCCGCCAACCCCAGGCCGGGCATCGACCGGCGGCGCATGGACCCCGGCCACATGGGCCAGGCCCGCTCCCAGCTGGCGGGAGGCCGCCGAGTTGTTGGCCTGGAACCACAGGGCGCCCCCGGTCCCCGGGCGGCGCGATACGTGCGAGGCCAACAACCCCAGGGCCGGGTCGCACCCCACCAGGAAGAGGCAGGGGCGGGCGGCTCCCACCCCAGGCGGTGCGAATCGATCGACCCGGACTGATCTGATCTGACCGTCCCCATGGTCGGCCGGCTCCAGCTCGTCGTCGGGCCAGCCCCGGTCATCGGCCTGGCGATGGGCGTCTGTTGCCCCAATGGGGGCGCCGTCGCCGCCAAGCGAGATAGCCATGGCGTCGGCAGCCACCGTGGCCAGCCGGTGGTCCCCGAGCTGTCGAAGCGGTCGTGCCACCAGCTGGTCCCCCACCCGGGACAGGGCCACCCGCATCGGGCCGGTGGTCACCTCGCTGAGGGGGGCGATGGCCCGTTCTCGGCCGGGGCCCGGGGCCAGGCCGAAGATGTCCTCCACCCGGCAGCCCAGGGCCCGAGCCAGTCGCAGTCCTATCTCGACCGTGGTGGCGTGGCGCCCGGCCTCGATGCCGCCGATGGCCTGGCGGGTTACCCCGGCCCGGGCCGCCAGCTCGGCCTGGGTCAGCCCGCTCGTGGCCCGCATACGGGCCAGTTGGTTCTTGGTGTGCAGGTGTCGGCTACCCATGACGAATCTTTTGCCATCATGTTCGATCTACTTGCCCAACACAAGTCAGACTGAACTTCGGCCGGGGCTTGACCCAACCGGCATAATTGGAAGATATCGGTTGACGCCCGGGGAAGGGGGACAAGACATCGCAATCCCAACGAGTCTCAAGCTGAGCGGGGCGGCGATATTGGCGGTCGCCGTGGCCATCGGCCTTGTGGCTACCGTGGCCAATGGCACTGCAACACCCTCCGGGCTACCGGGCTCCACGAGCACCTCAAACTCAGCAAACGGCCTCAGCGGGACAAGTCAGTATTCGCTGATATCGAAAATAGGTGCACGGTCGTGCGCCACGTGGGCAACCTCCCCGGCGAATTTGGCCACGGCCGAGCAATTCCAGGCGCAATATGGAGGAGTAGCAGCCTGTGGCCTATTGGCGGACACGTGGGTGATCTTTACCAACGGGCGTTCCACGCCTCAGGGACAGGCTCAGTCGCCGGCGCCCCCCACCGCAACGTGGACCGTCAAGCCCGGTATTGCCACCTACTCTTGCGCCCCATCGGATTCCCAATGCCTAAGCCCGGCCTCGCCGCGCCCCTTCGGCAACTGGAAGTTCTCAGCTGCGCCAAGCGGTGGTGTCATTCGCCTGTTGGCCCTCACTTTTCCCGGCGTCGTCATCGTAGACATCAATGGGAAACAAGAGATTTTCAATGTCCACAACGGATCGTGGTCTTCTTCAGCCGATGGCACATTTAGCTCCTGTTCGACAGCGTGGGCTAAATCGGGCGGCACACCGACCTCCAGCGCTACTGTCGGAAGACGGTTTCTGGCCAACCACCCCGAGTGTGTTACTGCAGGGTGAGGCCGCCTTGTTGGCGGCAGCGATCGCGTAGGCAGGGCGTAGGGTCACCTGCCCACGGGTAGCCTCTGTTCATGCCCCAAGTGGTTCTTACCGCCATTGGCGCCGACCGGCCAGGCATCGTGGCCGGGGTGACCCAGGTGCTGCTGGAGGCCGGTTGCAACATCGAGGATTCCTCCATGACCAACCTGGGGGGGTGCTTCGCGATGATGCTGGCGGTGAATGCTCCAACGGGGATCAACGCTGCCGACTTGGAGGCCCGGTTGACCGACGTGGCCGGCAACCTGGATCTCACCGTGAGCGTCCGGGAAATGGAAACTTCGGCCGCCTCGGGCACCGATGGCCCCGACGCCCTGTGGACGGTGAGCGTGCACGGTGTCGATCATCCCGGGATAGTGGCTGGCCTAACGGGCTACCTGGCGGAGGAGCAGGTTAACATTTTGGATCTGCGTACCAGGTTGATCGGAGACCCCGGCGCCCCCGTCTACGTGATGGCCCTCGATGTGGCCCTGCCCTCGACGGTGACGCCGGACAGGCTCGAGTCCGGTCTCAGGGCGCTGGCCGAGTCGATGGGCGTCGCCTGTCGCATCCACCAGGGTGAAGCCGACGTCTTTTAGGGCCCCGTCTTTTAGGGCCCCGTCTTTTAGGGTCACGCCTCCTCAGGTTCCGGCCACGTGGCTGTCCGAACCGTACTGACGCTGGGTCATCCTGTCCTGGCTGCCGTGTCCATTGCGATCGGGGAGCTTGGCGGGTGGACCAAGGAACTGGCCATTGACCTCGTGGACACCATGCGGGCCTCTCCCGGTTGTGTGGGGTTGGCCGCCCCTCAGATCGGGGTCGGCGTGCGGGCCATGGCCGTCGATGTCACCGGGCACCCCAAGGCCCGCTCATGCCACGGGGAATTCGTCCTGTTCAACCCCGAGGTGATCCGCTCCGGGGACCCGGTCTCGGCTCGGGAAGGCTGTATGAGCGTGCCCGACTTGACCGGGACGGTGACCCGGGCGGCGGCAGTGGTGATATCGGGAACATCACCGCAGGGCGATCACGTGGTGTTGCACGCCGACCAATTCGAGGCCAGGGCCATCCTGCATGAGATCGACCACCTCGACGGCCTGGTCTTCCTGGACCGGGTGGCGTCCGCCGAAGCCATCTTCCGTCGCAAGACCTACCAGTAGCGCTCCTTGAGCAGGCGCTTGTACAGCTTGCCCGTAGGGTGGCGGGGCAGCTCCTGGTCGAAGTCGACCGATCGGGGGCACTTGTACCCGGCCAGGTGCTCATGGCACCAGGTGATCAGCTCCCGCTCCAGGTCCGGGCCGGCATCGTCCCAATCCATGGGTTGGACCACGGCCTTTACCTCCTCGCCGAAGTCCTCGTTGGGCACGCCCAGGACGGCCACATCCATGACCTTGGGGTGGGTGACCAGCAGGTTCTCCGCTTCCTGGGGATAGATGTTCACCCCACCCGAGATGATCATGTAGGCCTTGCGGTCGGTGAGGTACAGGTAACCCTCGGGGTCGAGATAGCCGACGTCGCCCAATGTCGACCAACCGGCCGCATTGCGGGCCGACGCCGTCTTGGCTGGATCGTTGTGGTACTCGAACGTGCCCCCGCCCTCGAAGTAGATGGTCCCCGCCTCGCCGGGGGGAAGTTCGTGGCCGTCGTCGTCGGTGATGTGGACGACCCCGGACAAGGCTCGGCCTACTGATCCGGGATGTTCGAGCCACTGGTCCGAGTCGATGGCCACGAAACCATTGCCCTCGGTCCCGGCGTAGTACTCGTGGATAATGGGACCCCACCATTCGATCATCTGGGCCTTGACCGGGACCGGACAGGGAGCGGCGGCATGCACGATGCAGCGCAGAGATGACACGTCGGCCCGTTCGCGCTCGGCCGGATCCAACTTCAGCATGCGGATGAACATGGTCGGCACTACCTGGCTGTGGGTCACGCCGAATCGGGAGACGTTGGCCAGAAAGTCTCCGGCATCAAAATGCTCCATGATCACCGCGGTCCCTCCCACCCGCAGCACGGACATGGTGAAGCGAAGCGGGGCGGCGTGGTACATGGGGGCGGGCGACAGGTACACCATGTCAGGTCCGAACCCGTACAGGATCTGGCACAGGGCCAGCAAGGGAGGGGGTGTTCCGGCCGGCGCTCCGGGCAGGGCGGCCTTGACCCCCTTGGGCCGTCCCGTGGTGCCCGAGGAGTACAGCAGGTCGGCCCCTTCCAGCTCGGTGTCGAGGGGAAGGGCCGGGTGAGCGTCACGAGCCTCCTCGTAGGCTTCGAAGCCATCCTCGGCGCCATCGCACATCATGCGGATCTCGGTGCCGGGAGCGAGATTGAGCGCCTCGGCTGCCACTTTGGCCTTGTATTGGGAGGTAAAGAGGGCCCGGGCCCCGCAATCGGCGAGGATGTAGGCCACTTCCTCGGCCAGGAGCCGAGAGGACACGGCGGTGTAGTACAGGCCCGATCTCTGGGCGGCCCACGCCACTTCCAGGTAGATCGGATTGTTCTCCATGAAGATGGCGATGCTGTCGCCCGGTCGCAGCCCCCGAGACCACAAGAGCTGGGCCACTTGGTTGGAACGGTCATCCAACTGGCGGTAGGTCACCTCCTGACCGGTGCCGGCCATGATGAAGGCGACCTTGTCCGGGGTGGTGGCAGCGATGGCTCCGGGGTACACGAGTTGCTCCTTGGTCCGTTGGGGCGCAGGCCAACCTAGTCCTCAGCCGGATGGACCGATGTCCTCGGTGGGCATGGCAGGCTGGAGCATGAGCAAACCGGGTACCGACCTGTACGACGACCTGGTCTTTCGGGGATTGATACACCAGATGAGTGACCCTGGGCTCGCCCCTCGCCTCGGCCAGGAGCCGATGAGTGTCTATATCGGGTTCGACCCATCGGCCGACAGTCTCCAGGTCGGTTCCCTGCTCCAGATCTGCAATCTGAGGCGCATGCAGGATGCCGGGCATCGCCCCCTCGCCCTGGCCGGGGGAGCGACGGGGATGATAGGTGACCCCGGGGGCAAGTCAGAGGAGCGCAACCTTCTCGACGCCGACGTCCTGGCCGCCAATCTGGAGGGTATCCGGGCTCAATTGGGCCGCTACCTCGACTTCTCCCCGGCAGCCGGCCCACGCCGAGCGGTGCTGCTCGACAATGGCGAATGGTTGAAGTCCATGGGGCTGATTGAGTTCCTCCGCGACGTGGGCAAGCATTTCACCGTCAATCAGATGATCGCCAAGGAGTCGGTTCATACCCGACTGACCACCAGGGAACAGGGCATCAGCTTCACCGAGTTCAGCTACATGCTGCTGCAGTCCTATGACTTTCTTCACCTCTACGACACCCACGACTGTCTCCTGCAGATGGGGGGGAGTGATCAGTGGGGCAACATCACGATGGGCATAGACCTGATAAGGCGCCTGAGGTCGGGCCAGGCCTGGGGCCTGACCACGCCGCTCGTGCTCAAGGCCGACGGAACCAAGTTCGGCAAGTCCGAGGCGGGGACGGTGTGGCTCGATCCCGCCCGCACCAGCCCGTATCAACTGCTTCAGTTCTTTGTCCGCACCGAGGACGCCATGGTCGGCTCTTACCTGCGCTACTTCACCTGGCTCGATAGGGACAGGCTGGCCGAACTGGACGAGGCCGTCGCCGCGCATCCCGAGAGCCGGGAGGCCCAGTGGGAGTTGGCCCGCTCGGTGGTGTCGTTCGTCCACGGCGCGGATCAGGCGGCCCGGGCCGAAGCCGCAGCCCGGGTCCTGTTCTCCGAGGAGATCTCCGGGCTCGACGAGGACCTGTTGGTCGAGGTGTTCTCCGATGTGCCGTCGAGCGATCTGGACCGGGCCGAGTTGGATGGTCCCGGCCTGTTGATCGTGGACATCCTTGCTCGAAGCGGATTGGTGGCATCCAAGAGCGCAGCCCGAACGGCGCTGGCCCAGGGAGGCGTGTATGTGAACAACACCCGCCAAACCGACCCCGCCCTGTCGCTGGACCGGTCTCACCTCCTGCACGACCGCTACATCATCCTGCGCCGAGGCAAGCGGGAGCAGCACCTCTTGCGCTTCGCCTGACTCCCGGCCCCATGCCTCCAGATGTCCTGGGGGCTAGGGGAGCAACCCGTGCAGATGGCTCGATTCGTTGAGCGTGGAGAGCGACCGCCTGCCCCCCGCCTGGGCCAGGACCCGGGTGGGGGCCGCGTAGCGGGGCTCGTAGAAGAACAGACGGTCCAGCCCGATGATGTGGGACAGGTAGGCGTTCATGATCCCGCCGT
>JBOGIG010000123.1:0-2801 GCA_050742455.1 Acidimicrobiales bacterium | reverse complement strand
GGGAGGCCCCCTGGGAGAGTAGGTCGCCGCCGGATTTTTATTGCGAAGGGCCCCCGTTTCGGCGGGGGCCCTTTCGCCGTCCTGACCCTGTCAGTCGTGGGGCTGTGTGGCCATGATGAACCAGTTGTTGGCCACGTCACCTTGGGCCAGGGATCCCGGTACTTCGGCATAGCAGTGGGTCGCATCAGGACAGGATATGGCGCCGTATGCGAAACCGATTCCCGCGGCCTCGATACCCAGTTTCGGGGTTCCACCTGCCAAGGGAACGGGGACGAAGCTGTTTCCCTCCAAGGCGCCGATGATGCCGCCGCGCTGGGGCATAGGTGACACCGGTAGGGGCTGGGCCAAGCCCACCGGCCCCAGGGCCAGGCAACGGCCAATGGTGGTGCAGGACACGGCGGTCAATGCGTTCACCGATGGATCGCTGACGCGGTGCAGGGTCCAGGTCTGTCCGAAGTTGCTGGTGGTGATCCACATGGCCTGGGCACCGTAACCGTTGAGGAAACCCCCGGCGGTACATGAACTCGCCGAGGAACATGAAACTGCGTCCAGCGATCCTACTTCCGGCGGCACCTTTTCGGATCGCCATGTCGCCCCACCATCGACTGTCGCCGCGGCATAGTCAACTCCTGGTGCCCCGCCGTGACTCGGGACGCCCACGACCGTGCAGTTGGCCGACGTTGGACAGGAGACCGCGATCGGCAAAAGGTCCACTTTCAGCGACAATGCTTGCCAGGTCGTCCCACCATCTCCTGTCATCCAGGCCTGCGGGACCGAGTAGGTAGCTCCCTGGGGAGCTGCGGTGAGTAGGGAGCCAACGGCGAAGCAGTGATTGGAGGTGGGACAGGCTATTGACACCGTTCCTGCCGGGCCGGTGGAGGTCATTGGTGTCCAGGAGTTCCCGGGACCCATCGACAGGGTCTTCCACTGGCTCGGCATGGTTGCCGCCTCCACGGCGATGCACCGCGCCGACGCCAGGCAGGTCAAGGCTGCGATCGGGTGAGGAAAGACCTGGGTGTTCCAGGTTCGGCCCGCGTCGCTGGTGACCGACAGTACTCCCTGGCCGGATGTCTCATTGCCTGATCCGACGGAGGATAGTGATCTCCCGCCAGCGACGCACTTGTCAGTAGTAGGACACGACAGCGAGGTATAGGCGTACTGATGGCTGTCGAGGACTACCCCCCACTTTGGCGTCGCCGAGCCCGAGCTGGCGCTCGTGCAGCCGGCGAGCAGTATGGCAGCGATACCCCCGAAGGCGGAGATCCTGCGTTTGCGAGCCCTTGCACGCCTTATTGGGTGTCCCCCAAGACGGTTCACGACCCAGACAAGGACCCGGTGACCGTATCAAAGCTGAAATGGCCCCCGTTGGCACCGCTCAGTATCAGGGTGCTTCCCGAAACCGATGTGATGCTGAGCGTCCCGCTGCCCGGTGCAGTCGCTTGCCGGATCGATCCAGGTGCTCCGGCGTTGTTGGTTGGCGTCGTCTCTTCCACGATCACTCCCGTGTTGGGATTCCCGGAGCTTCCGTCAAAGAGACTGGAGGGCTGGCTTCCTGAAAATACCACGATACTTTGGCCGTTGGCCTGGCCGTACCAGGCCGTCACGGCATGCACGTTGTCTGATGCGGGCGGCTGCGCCGGACTCGTGCTTATGCCTGTGAAGGGAGGTGGAGATTTGATCTGGCACAATCTCGCCTGATTCGTGTCGAGCTTGGAAGCTGTTCCGTGAGCTACCTGTTGCTCGGCATAGCGGCAGATGAAGTCACCGATGGGTGCGTTGGAACCGTTTGCCGATGATTCGGCGGCCATGGTGGAAGCTCCGCGGGACTTGCATTGCTCGGACGCGTACCGCAGGAAGGGAGTAGCGCTTCCATTGGCCACCTGCGTGTCGGCATTGGAGCAGAACCACTGCATCTGCTCCGTCGGAGTGCTGGCCGGGGCCGTAGGACTGTTGCCGGCCAAGGTGCCTGGTGAACCCCCGGAAGCCCCGGCCACATTCACCGCTGCCAGTGAAATACCGCCGACCAGGAGCCCACTGGCGACGACGAAAATACCGACCGACCTACGGCCGCGCGGTCGGCGTCCGAGCTTGCTCAGCTGCCTGAATCTGCTCCCCATAGAACACACCTCCGATTCGACCGCAGTTTATCGGGGGGGGGCTTGTCTACCTTTTTGTAGCAAATGGGGCCGGTGCCACTAGCCTCCATTGGAAGGGGTGCAACGGCTCCGCGAAGGCGAGGCCGCGGTCAGTGCCGGCGACGTCGTCGACGAGGCCGGTCTGCGAGCCCTACTGGCGAAGCGAGCTCGCTGAAGGGTGTCTGAGGCGTCGGAACCGCCATATCGACTCCAGGTCGCCCGACCAGCCGCACGAGCCATTGCCAACGAGCTGCCGGAGCCGGTGGCTGCGGCTGTGGTCGAGTTTGTCACCGGCGATTTCCTGCGAGCGCCTCGTATGGTAGGCAAGCCTCTGCAGCGTGAGCCACTGGGTCGCTGGGCGGCCCGCCGGGGCACCTACCGGGTGTTGTACGCAATCGACGACCACGATGGCGTGATCACGGTGCTCGCAGCCGAGCACCGTCGCGACGTCTACCGGCGACGTTGACTCGTTGATCTTGCAGGCCCGATGCGTTCTTGCTGACCGGAAGACATCAAGACCTGACCACCGGGGTGTCAATTGCCGATCCGGTACTCTTGGGCCATGGCAACGCCTCCTTCCCGTCGTCCGACGCGCCCGGCGGGCGGGAGCAAGCCCGTCGCCCGGTCCGGCGGAGGAGCGCCTCGGAAGAGTGGAACGCCCCGGAC
>JBOGIG010000122.1:0-24819 GCA_050742455.1 Acidimicrobiales bacterium | reverse complement strand
GTTTTCATGGCTCCCTTCCATCCGGCCGGGCAGAATCCCACCCTGGCCCTGGAAAGGGACTTGGAGCTAATGGTCCGCTTGGACCAATTGGGCTTCGACGAAGCCTGGATCGGGGAACATCACTCTGCCGGATTCGAGATCATCGCCTCGCCCGAGGTGTTCATTGCCGCCGCCGCCGCCCGGACCAGTCACATCCGTCTCGGCACGGGGGTGAGCTCACTGCCTTATCATCAGCCACTCATCCTGGCCGACCGCATGGTGCTGCTCGACCATCTCACCCGGGGGCGGGTGATGTTTGGGGTCGGGCCCGGCGCCCTGCCGAGCGATGCCTTCATGATGGGCATCGACCCCATGCGTCAGCGAGAGATGATGGAGGAATCCTTAGAGGCCATCCTGGCTCTCCTCGACGGATCGGAGTTGGTTGACCGGTCTACGGACTGGTTCACCCTGCGCCAGGCCCGGCTCCACCTCCGCCCCTACTCCAACCCACGCTTCGAGATCGCGGTGGCCGCTCAGGTGTCCCCCGCCGGGCCCCGAGCGGCTGGACGCTTCGGGCTGAACCTGTTGTCCATCGGTGCTACTTCGGCCGGAGGGTTCGACGTGCTGGGCAACCATTGGAGGGTGATGGAGGAGAGGGCCGATGAGTTCGGCACCTCCGTGGATCGGCGAGGATGGCGTCTGGTCGGTCCCATGCACATTGCGCCCACCGAGGAGCAGGCCCGGGCCGAGGTGGCTTACGGCTTGGCCGACTGGGTTGACTATTTTCGCCGGGTCGCCGCATTGCCCCTGGCTCCCGAGGCCAGTGACACCGAGGAGTTGGTCGACACCATCAATGCCACCGGGTTCGCCGTCATCGGCACTCCGGAGATGGCGGCGGCCCAAATCCACCGGCTCATCGACCAGTCGGGCGGATTCGGTACCTACCTGTTCATGGCCCACGAATGGGCTGACCGGGTGGCCACGGCCAACTCCTATGAGCTGTTTGCCCGCCAGGTTATGCCCCAGTTCCAGGATTCGGCCCGATCGTTGGTGCAGAGCAGGGACTGGGCGGCCGAGAACCGACCGGAGTTCATCGGCGCCGCCACCGGAGCGGTGATGAAGGCGGTGCAAGACCATTACTCAGAGCATCCCGCGCCCCAATAGCGTTCGGTCGGCTTACCTGGTCGGTCGTGCTTACCCGGTTTCGATGTCGCACAATAAGAACTTGACCCCGGCTTGGCCGATCTCTTGGGCATCGGCCAGGGCCTTTTGCCCCTCGGGGGTATTGATGGCTTCGACAGCAGCCTTGTAGTCGTCGAAGTACAACTCGGCCACTCGATAGGCCGGGGTGGGCGAGCCGTCCTCTTTGGGAAACACCTTGGCCAACTCCGCCTTGCGCACTCCCGGGATCGAGCCGGCTATTGGGATGTGAACCGATGTGTAGTGCTCCTCGAATGCCACCGGATCTGTGGGATTGTCGTAGATCACCGTGAGTTTGACTGTCATGAGCCCTTCCTTCCCTTGCCTCCGCAAGCTGAAACGACCAGGTTAGAAGACTTCGCCTGTCACGTCCGGTCGTCGACGGCTGTCACGTCTGGTCACCCTCAGGGTTTCGTGCATCCCAGGTCGGAATCAGCTTGCGAGCAGCGCGGGCCTCGTCAACGCGACCCACCGGGGTGGTGCGGGGCGCGGAATAGGCCGAGGGGGTGTCCCCAGCATCCGCCTCGGCATGGGCTTCGGCCGCGATCATGTCCAGGGCACGGGCCAGGGCCTCGAGTGTCTGGGGACTCTCGGTCTCGGTGGGTTCGATCATCAGGGCCTCGTCCACGATCAGGGGGAAGTAGACCGTGGGTGCGTGAAAGCCCTCCTCCATCAGACGCTTGGCCACGTCAAGCGCCCTAACCCCGGTTTCCTTTCGCAGGCCGGAGGCCGAGATTACCAACTCGTGCATGCACGGGCGATCGAAGGGAATCTCGTAGCTGGCGCTAAGGCGGCGACGCAACCAGTTGGCGTTGAGCACGGCTGTCTCCGACACTTTGTGAAGTCCGTCCGAGCCGTTGAGAAGGATGTAGGCATAGGCCCTGGCCAGGACCATGGCATTGCCGTGCCAGGAGTGGACCCGCCCGATGGAATGGGTGGGTTTCACCCAGCCGAACCCTCCTCCGGCCAGACGCTCCGGGCGCGGACCAGGGAGGAAGTCGACCAGGCGAGAGGAAACGGCAACCGGACCGGCCCCCGGTCCCCCTCCCCCGTGGGGCGTGGCAAAGGTCTTGTGCAGGTTCATGTGCACGATGTCGAACCCCATGTCGCCGGGCCTCACCACGCCCATGATGGCGTTGAGGTTAGCCCCGTCGTAGTAGAGGAGACCGCCCTCGGCGTGGACCAGATCGGCAATGGCAACGATGTCCTCTTCGAACAATCCCAATGTGTTGGGATTGGTCAACATGATCCCGGCCACGTCGGGCCCCAACACCGAATTGAGGGCTTCCACGTCGACACAGCCTCGGGCGTCGGAGGCCACGGTGGTCACTTCATAGCCACCCAGGGTGACCGAAGCCGGGTTGGTCCCGTGAGCTGAGTCGGGAATGATGACGCGGCGGCGCTCCTGTCCCAGGGATTCGTGGTAGGCCCGCATGAGCAACAACCCAGTGAGCTCTCCGGCCGCTCCGGCCGCCGGCTGGAGGGTAGCGGCCGCCATCCCGGTGATGGCATTCAAGGCCTCCTCCAGTGCGACCAGGATCTCCATCCAACCCTGGGAGGCCAGGGCCGGTGCGGCCGGGTGAGCCCGGGACAGACCGGGAAGGGCGGCAATCTCGTCGCATATTTTGGGGTTGTACTTCATGGTGCACGACCCCAAGGGATAGGCCCCCAAGTCGATGGAATACTGACGGTGGGCCAAGCGGGTGAAGTGCCCGACCAGGTCCCGTTCGGAAACCTCGGCCACGGCCGGCCCCTCTCCCGGCGGGCGCAGATGGTCGGGCGGCACCAGCTCCTCGGCGCCCCATTCGGGCAAGTCGCTGGTACGAAAGGACCAGGCCCGGCGACCCGGCTGGGACAATTCGAAAAGAGTGGGCTCCTCGGCCCGTCCGATCATGGGGGCGCTGAGGGCCTGTCCCCCGGCAGCCGGGGTACTGCGGGGTGAGCCCGGAGCCCCCGGTTCCCTGGGTGCCAATGGTTCCCGGGGTGCCAATGGTTCTGACATCACTGCTTGACCGCCTTTTCAAAGGCCGAGGCGAACGAGTCGATCTGGGTCCTGGTCCTTGTCTCCGTAACCGCCACCAGCAGGCTACCCTCGGCCCCCTTCACGCCCATGTCATCCTCGAGGGCCACCCCGGCCAGGAAGCCGTCCTCGGCCAGCCGATCGACAACGGTCCGGGGATCCAGGGGGGTACGAATGGCGAACTCGCGAAATGTCGCGGCGTCGGTCAACGGCTCGACTCCTTCTATGGCCAGGAGCAGCTCCCGGCAGTAGCGGGCGCCCCGGGCACAGCGCAGTCCCAACTCGCGCAGGCCCGAGGTTCCCAACCAACCCAGCTGGATCGCCGCGGTAACGGCCATGAGGGTCTGGTTGGTACACACATTCGAGGAGGCCTTCTCCCGCCGGATGTCCTGTTCCCGGGCTCGGAGCGTGGTCACATAGGATCGACGGCCCTGGCCGTCGACGGTCTCGCCAACCAGGCGACCCGGAAGGCGCCTTACCTGGGCCATGGTGCACGCGAACAACCCCAGATACGGTCCGCCGAAGTTGAGGGCGGTGCCGAGTGCCTGGCCCTCCCCCACCACCACGTCGGCCCCAGCCCCTCCCACGCTGCGGAGCACTCCCGCCGCTACGGGATCAAAGGCCACCACCATCATGGCTCCGGTCTCGCTGGCTACCCGGCGGACGGTATCAAGGTCCTCCAGACATCCCAAGAAGTTCGGATAGGCCACCACGATTGCCGCCGGGGGGCCATCGGCGGAAGCGGTCATGGCTCCCACCCCAGATCTGTCGTAGGTGGCCGGATCGGGCCACCGGGTGGTTCCCCCGACCAGGGGGATGGAGGCGATGTCGTGACCGGTGCCTCGGGCAAATGTGGTCACCACCGCTCTCCAGTGGGGATGGACCCCGTCGGACATCCACACTGCCGAACGCCCGGTGGCGGCGGTGGCCAAGTTAAGCGCCTCCACGCAGGAGCTGGCGCCGTCGTACAGCGAGGCGTTGGACACCGCCAGTCCCGACAGACGGCTGATCATGGTTTGGAACTCGAACAGGGCCTGGAGGACACCCTGGGCCACTTCAGGCTGGTAGGGGGTATAGGCAGTGACGAACTCCGAGCGGCCGGCCAGAGAACGCGTCACTGCCGGGATGTCGTGATCGTAGGCGCCGGCTCCGGCAAAGCACACGAGCTCGGAGCTGGAGTTGAGACGGGCCAGGCGATCGAGGCGTTCGCCAACGTCGGCCTGGGCCAGACCGACGGGCAGATCCAGTCCCTGCGCCAAGCGAACGGCTTCGGGCACTACCTCGAAGAGCTCGGATGTGTCGGAGAGCCCGAGAAAGGCCAGCATGGCCTCGATCTCTTCGGGGGTGTGGGGTACGAAGTCAGCCATGTCGGATTAGATCTCCTTGGCCACCGTTGTGGACCTGGGGACGAACGGGATTGCCACGATGCGGGCCGGCAAGAACTTGCCCCGGACCTCTATGGTGACGCTCTGGTCCACGTCCAGGGCCGGGTCGAGAAGAGCCAGAGCAATCCCGTGTCGGAGGATGGGAGAGAAGTTGCCGCTGGTGACCTCGCCCACCCGGTCATCGCCGACGAATACTGCTTGGCCGGCCCGGGGCGGCTGGCGGCTCTCGGTGGCCAGTCCACGAAGGCGCCGGGCTATGCCTCGGCTGCGCTCGGCGGCCAAGGCCGAGCGGCCTCGAAATGACGGTTTGTCCCATCCCACCACCCAGCCCAGCCCCGCCTGGAGAGGGGTGATCCCCGGTCCGAGCTCATGGCCATGTAGGGGCAACCCGGCCTCCAGCCTCAAGGTATCCCTCGCCCCCAGCCCAGCCGGGGAGATACCGGCCTCGATGATTGCCTCCCACAGACGGGGAGCAATGTCGACGGGAACTGCCAGCTCGACGCCGTCCTCCCCGGTGTATCCGGTTCCCGCCGCCACGCAAGGCTGGCCGCCCCAATCGAAAGACACGACCCCAAAGTGGGCCACGGCCGCCGCCTCGGGGCACACGGCCTTGAGCCGGGCTCGGGCCTGAGGGCCCTGTACGGCAATGACCGCCCGTTGCGAGGTCACATCGGCGCCGCCGGTGGCAGTGGTCACCGCCGAGGTATTTGAAGCGTTGGGCATGACATCGAAGACTTCGGGAGCGCGCCACCACACGATGATGTCATCGGTAACCGACGCATCGGTCTCGTCGAGGAGATGGGTGTATTGGGCCCGGCCCACCGTGATGCGACCGAGGTCGTTGGTCAGCGTTTCCTGAAGGCGATCGAATGCCCCTGGCCCTTGGACCCTCACCGTTCCGAGGTGACTAACGTCGAAGGCCACGGCCGAGCTCCGACAGGCCAGGTGCTCTGCCACCGTGCCCTGCGGATACGAGACGGGCATATCCCAGCCTCCGAACTCCACCATCCTGGCTCCGAGCAACCGGTGGCACTCGTCGAGTGGAGACAGGCGAAGCGGCATCGACTCAGCTTAGGTCGATGAGCAGATCTGGCCGGATGCCAAACATCGACCGTCCAAGGGCCTGCGGACCGACGACTGGTCAGGCCAGGTTGCGCCAGGGGTGGTTCGCCCCGGTTGCCCCGGTTGCCCCGGGAACCCCGGGAAAAGACGAGGGCCCGACCGGGGATCCGGCGGTCCCACCAGGATCGCCCGCCCCGGAGCGGTCCGGGGCAGAAGGAGCAAGACCGGCCCGCATGGCCACGATCCCGGCATCCACCTCCTGGACCACACTGCCCAGGGGGACGATATTGAGCACCCCCTGACCGCCGGCCAGCAAATCCACCACTTCAGATCCTGACTTGGCCATAACCGAATGGGCGCCACCCAAGACCAGATTGGCACTGGCTAGATCGACGCCCAGGTTTGCATTGAGGCAGTCGATGGCTTTCCGGGCCGATTGCAGGGAGACGCCGGCGTCGAGCAGCTGCTTGATCACCTTCAGCTCGATGAGATCACGGTAGGAATAGCGGCGCTGGCTGCCGCTGCCCCGAGCGCTGCTGATGGAGGGGCCGAGAAGTCCGGTACGGGCCCAGTAATCCAATTGGCGGTAGGTAATTCCCACAATCGAGCAGACTTGAGGGCCGCGAAAGCCTTCCTCGGTCATACTGAAGCTCTCCTAAACGGTTAACCACACTTTTGTAGTTACGTTACTGTAAACAACAGGTTAAGGGTCCTGCGACCGACAGTCAAGAGCTGAAGTCCTCGGGCCTGACCACATTGAGGAACTCTTTGAACTCTTGGACCAGTTCGTCGGGGTTGTTCGAATCGGCATCCTCGTCATCGTCGGCCAGCACCACGCCTTCGGCCTCCAAGATGTCGTCCGCCACGTACAACGGAGCATCGGTCCGTGCGGCCAGGGCGATGGCATCGGACGGCCTGCTGGAGACAATCCGACTCGATCCATCCAGGTTGAGCCGCAGCTCGGCAAAGTAGGTCCCTGAACGCAACTCGGTGATGACAACTCGCTCCAAAGTGGCCCCCAACACGACCAACAGATCCTTCATCAGGTCATGAGTCATTGGCCGGGGTGGATCTAGGCCTTGAAGAGCAAAGGCGATCGACGTTGCCTCGGGGGCCGCGATGAAAATGGGAAGGGTTCTCTTGGCTCCCCCGGTCTCTTGGAGCAACACGACCGGCGTGTTGGATTGAAGGTCCACCCTTACTGCGGCCAGTTCTACCTCGACCATGCAATCAACCTACTCGGCCGAGGTCAGGGGCGGCGGCGCGGCTCTCAGCGGATGTGGTCGCGCAGGGCAGACCGCAGGAGAGAAGCACGCAGACCCTGGCCTAAACGCGCCAATTCGGAGAGGTTCTCCATGGCCTGATTGCGGGCTTGGGGGTTGCGCTGCTTCAGCAGGGGCACGATCAACTGCTCAAAAAATCCCGCCTCGCGTTCGGAGGCCGTCTTGTACATGCGTAGATGGCGGGGCTCGATCCCAAAGCGTCCAAACCGGGCGGCCAGGTTGGCCACTACCAACTCCTCCTCGTCGAAGTACTCGGTTCCCGCCACCACCCGACCAGCCAGCAAGTGGAACTGCTTGAGGTCTGCTATCTCGGCCGGGGACAGCCCTGATGCGCCGCAGAGCTCTTCCAGGGTGAGGCTTACTCCGGAAGGTCCGGCCAACAAGGGATTGTGACTGGCCGCCGAATTTCGGATTGAGGCGCCACCACCCGGGGAGGATGCCCCTTCAGGGTCGCCAGCTAACGGTCCGGACGCACTCGGGTGCCGGCGCGATCCACCGAGCAAAGTCCCGTCCGCCTCGGATTCGGAGACGACGGGGTTGGGAAGGGCCCCAGTCCTGTCCCGATCAGGGCTGGACCTGCCTTGGGCGCTGGTGATGGGGCGTGGCCCCGGAGTCGCGTCGGACCCGGCGGCGGAGTGGAACCCGGGGGCGGGGCGGAACCCGGGGGCGGGGCCGGCCGGGGCAGGATCGGTCGGGCGGTGCACGAGGGCCGAGGGGCGGGAGGGTACGTCCGACCCCGGGGCTTGGCGCGCCGGCGTCATGAGTCCCGACTTTCCGGCGGGGTCGGGAACGGCAAGGACGCTGCTATCGGTCCGGCGGGAAGCCGGCGTGGTCGAGGCCAGCTGGGCGGGGGCCGGAGATGGAGAACGATTCGCCGGTACATTGTCGCCGGACCTCGATTGGTCGCGTGACCTCGATGGCTGGCCCCGGCGGGGAGAAGGACGGGAGCGGGTTGCGCCCACCAGGTCCGCCGGCGGCGCTGGATCGACGCTGCCCAAGGGAAGGGGCGCGTTTGGCTCACCGTCGGGATCGTCACCTTCGAGGCGTCCCTTTATGACCTTGAGGGGCAGGAAGTTCTCCCTTTGCTGGCGCAGGATCCAGCGAAGGCGATCGACGTCCTCGCCGTAGAACTTGCGATATCCCGAAGGGGTCCGCTCCGGATCCAGGAGTCCCTGGCTCTCAAGGAAGCGGATCTTGGAAATGGTCACGTCGGGAAACTCTTCTCGAAGAAGGTTGAGCACGTCCCCGATTGAGAGATAGACCCGGTCGACCAATCCGGTGCCTCTAGATCTCGGTAGCGCCGGCCAGGTACACCAGCTTGAACTTGCCTATTTGGATCTCGTCTCCACTGGAGAGCTCAGCTTCTTCGATCCGTTCGCGGTTGAGGTAGGTGCCGTTGAGAGATCCCACGTCTCGCACCAGATAGCCCATCGGGGCTCTGACCAACTCGGCATGGCGTCGTGAAACGGTGATGTCGTCGAGGAATATGTCGCTTTCGGGATGGCGGCCGGCCTGGGTCACCTCGGAGTCAAGGGTGAACTTCGATCCGGCATTGGGCCCCCGTTTGACCACCAGGATGCCCGTTCCATGGGGCAGATCGGGAAGGGTCACACTTACCTCCTCATCGCCCAGCTCGCCTGCCGATTCCACGGGCGAAAAAGTCACCGTAGTATCAGAGGTGGACGACAACAGGGTGGCGCCGCACGATGAGCAAAAGTTCGACTCAGGTGGATTGCGATGGCCGCAGTTGTGACAGAACACGTTCATAAATCTAGTCGATACCGCTCAACCGGCTATGAGGGCGGCGTAGGCCTGGGCTGTGAGCAGTCCCTCCCACTGGGAGGGATCCGACATCTCAATGGTACAGATCCAGCCCTCACCGTACGGGTCCTCGTTGACCCGCTGAGGGGCATCGACCAACTCGCTATTGATCTCTAGCACTGAACCGGACACCGGGGCATAGACATCTGACACCGATTTGGTCGACTCCACCTCAGCAAAGGTGGCATTGGCCTCCAAGGTTGCACCTGGCTCGGGTAGCTGTACGAACACGACGTCGCCGAGGGCGTCCTGGGCGTAATCGGTGATGCCAATCCGAACGTTGTGGCCTTCAATCCGGATCCATTCATGATCGGGCGTGTATCTCAGATCGTCGGGCACGTTCATGGTTCCGGACCCTACCGGATCAGGCCAACATGCGCCGGATTCGGTCGCCCAACTCCTGGGCCTTGGCCTGGGCCTCGCCCCCGCTGGATGCCTCGGCCCACACGTGGGTCAGGGGATCTTCGGGATCGGGCAGCACCAGCGTCCAGCCGTCGGCATCAGGAATCTTGACCCCGTCCACCAGGACCAGGTCTGCGTCATAGGGAGTTTCCACCAGGGTGCGCATGACCAATCCCTTTTGATCCCAGGGTGTGGGGACACTGAGATGGGCCATGTGGACCCGGGGGGTGTTTGACAGCACCTTGGACAGGCGGACTCCTGTACCAGCCAGCATGGCCAGGATGGCCACGACGGCCCCGGCGGCATCCAGGGCGGGAAGGAATTCGGGGAAAATGAAGCCCCCGTTACGATCGCCGGCAAAGGCCACCCCCGGCTCTCGGGCAACCTCCATCAAACCCGAGGCCGACATCTTGGCCCACAGCAGCTCCGACCCCGAGTCGAGACATATTTTCTCCGCCGCCCGGCTCGCCCCAACCGGTACCGCCATCTTGGCCGCGGGACGACTGGCCACGGCAAGGCTTAGGACTACCAACAAGGCTTCGTCTCCCGAAAGCACGTGCCCCGAGTCGTCGACCAGGATTAGGTGCTCCGAGTCGGGATCGAGGACCACTCCCATGTGGGCCCCTGACGCCCGTACCAGGTCACCAACCCGGCGGGCATGGTTGGCCGGGTCGTAGTTCATGGCGCCTGGGGTGGAGGCGAATGGATTCACGGCCATGACATCGGCGCCCAGCTTGGCCAGAACGTTGGGCATCACGAAGCTCGCCGTTCCGTAGGCGTAGTCCACCACCAGCTTGAATCCACCGGCCCGGATGGCGCTCAGGTCGACGCTGGCCATGAGGGCTGCCGTGTAGTGCTCCAAAGCCCGGGGCGGGAAGCCGATATCGCCTATCTCGGAGGCCAGGGCGCGGCGGAAGTCTTCCCGGAAAAATAGGCGCTCTATCTTGCGTTGGGCCGACTCGTCCAGATCGATGCCGTTATCGTCGAAGAACCGCACCACTACCGATTCGGGATCATCGGCCCGCAGCCGTACGGTGATTCCCCCTCGACTCGAGCCCCGAGCCACCTCGAAACGGGTCACGGGAACGGTGGCCACCTCTAGGTCGTCGACGTTTATTCCCGAGGCGTTCAAGCCCACCATGATCGCTCTCTTGAGCACCCGGGCGGCCCGGCTGGAGTCCCTCGACGTCGTTACTGTCGTACCCTTTTTGAGCGTTGTGCCGAACGACATGGCCACCTTCACGGCCAGCTCCGGGGTCATGTCCACATTGGCCAGGCCCGACACCCCTACCCGTCCGAACAGGCTGCGGGCGCCGCGCGACTCCCACACGATGGAGGAATTGACTATGGCGCCCGATTCCACTGTCTTGGATGGATAGATCTTGACTCCGGCGTTGATCACCGCATGCTCACCGATGAGGCAGTCGTCGGCCACCACGACGCCTTCGTCGCAGCGGGCTGCTCGGCGCAGGTCACAGGTCCTACCTACAACACATCCCCTGAGCCGCACCGATGGCCCCAGGTAGGAATGGTCGTGGACGATGGCTCTTTCCACCACGACATCCTCGGCGATTCGGACGTTGGCCCCGAGCACCGAATGGGCCCCGATGTGGGCGCCGGGTCCGATGTCGCAGTAGTCCCCGATGACAGCGGGACCTTCGATGCGGGCGCTGGGGTCCACCTCACATCCTTCGCCGAGCCACACTCCTCGCCGTAGCTGGAATCCGCCGACGTCGACTTCGACCTTTCCGTCCAGGCAATCCTGATGAGCCTGGATGTAAGCGTCCAGGGTCCCGACGTCTTCCCAGTAGCCTTCACACACGTAGCCGAACAGTGCTTTGTCCGCCTCCAGCAAGGCGGGGAACACCTCCGAGGAAAAGTCCACGGATTGATCCGGGGCGATGAAGTCGAAAATCTCTGGCTCCAGCACGTAGATCCCGGTGTTGATGGTGTCACTAAAGACCTGGCCCCAGTTGGGCTTCTCCAGGAAGCGGTCTATGGATCCGTCGGGGCGGGTTATGACAATGCCGAATTCCAGGGGATTGTCCATGGATTTTAGGCCGATGGTGGCCATTGCTTTGTGCTGCTCATGAAACCGCACTACCGCCGACAGGTCGATGTCGGTCAGCACATCGCCCGAGATCGCCAGAAAGGGCCCATCGAGCTGGTCCCTGGCGTTGCCCACGGAGCCCGCCGTCCCCAAGGGGGACTCCTCGGCCGCGTAGGAAAGTCGTACTCCGAACTCGGATCCGTCTCCGAAGTACGACCTTATGTTGTTGGCCAGAAAGGCCACGGTGACCACTATGTCCTCGAAGCCGTGCTCCCGGAGCAATCTGATGATGTGCTCCATCATGGGGCGGTTGGCCACCGGCAGCATGGGCTTGGGTTGGTTCGACGTCAGGGGCCGCAGGCGGGTGCCCTCTCCCCCGGCCATGATGACCGCCTTCACGGACGGGCTCCGGTTTCACCCTGATGCGTGGGATCACTTTGGCGGGCGGCGTCGCCGTGAAGCGCGGCGTCACCGCGAAGGGCGGCGTCACCCTGCCGCCCGGCGGCCAGTGCCCGACGAGCCAGCGGCACGTAGGTAGCGGCCGCGTACCAGGCCAGGATCAGGCCCGGAATGGTGCACACCCAGGCCAATGCCGTGGCCCAGTGGTGCCATGACACCCCGGAATGGCCGGCCAGGAAGCAGGGGAAACCGCACATGAGGCCAAACGTTCCCGCTTTACCCACCCACTGAACATCAATTCGGGCCGCCCCGGCCAAGGCCAGGCCGACAACGGCGCCCGAGACCAGCACTTCGCGCCCCACCGTGGCCCAACCCACCCAGGCCGGTACCGAACCATCGATGATGATTGCCACCACACCGACACCCAACAGGATCCGGTCGGCGGTCGGATCAAGAATCTTGCCGAGGGTGGAAACCTGGTTGAATCTTCGGGCGATGTAGCCGTCGACCCAATCGGTGGTGCCCAGGGCAGCCAGAAGGATGGCGGCTGCCAGCCGATCGTGGCGCCCGAAGAGCAGCCACAAGAACAGCCCCACGCTGGCCAAACGAAGCAGAGAAATAATATTGGGAACGGTAAGGATCCGGCTTTCGGATCCAACAGCAAGCTCTGATGTGGCCACCGATCAAGTCTAAACCTGACGTTGTCGCTGAGTTCGACGTCCCGTGCAACGCGATAACGAGCGCCACACACCCCGGCGTGGCAAAGTGGAGAATATAGGGGAGTATTGCGTCGCAAGCCCCGACGTAGGAGGTGGCGCCGTGACAATTGGTGCAATGAGACCATTGGAGCGTCGGATCCTGGCCATGGTCGAAGCCGGGACCGATTTTGGCGAGATCGCCCGCCGATTCCGGCGAAGTCCCGAGTTCATCAGTCGAGTTATCGAGATTGCCCGCCTGCCACATGAGGGGGCCGCTACGGCCGTCGGTGGTGAATCTGAATCCAGCGACTCGACCTCGGATCCGGCCCTGCGTCCTATCGAGCGGCTGGTGCTCAAGGGCCGGGCCGCCGGGGTGCCCATGGACCTGATGGCGCGCCAATTCAAGCGCAGCACGGCCCACGTGGAGCGCATTGCCGACCTGGCGACCTACAAGCTGGGCAAGGGGCCGCGCTGAGGGGTAGCCCCCGAATGCCCGCCCGCTTTGCCACCCGGAGAACCGGGCAGTAGCGTCTGTCATCGTTGTGGCCCACCTGAGGAGTACCTCAAGGGGTGGAGCAGTTCCAACCGCCCGCCCAGCCCGACGCTCGGTCATCTTGTTGAGTGTCGTCGCCATCGCCGCGCCCCTACTCGGGCTGGCCGTTGTCCCGTCGGCCGCGGCCGATACCGTATCCTCCACTCAGGCCCAGGCGTCGGCTCTGGCCAGCCGTATCCGCGCAGGGGCCGATCACCTCCATGCTCTGGACGTGGCCTACCAGTCCGCCCAGCAACAGTCCGCCCTGGCGAACCAGAAGAGCGCTGACGCCCAGAGCCAGATCGAGACGGCCAATGCCCAGATCACCAGTGACAGGGCCGCACTAGGTCACGACGCCGTTGAGGAGTACATGCGAGGCGGGACCATCAGCGGGCTTGGAGCCCTGGTGCGGGGCAAATCCGATCAGGTCTACCTGCGCGCGGCCTACATCAATTTGGCGTCGGGCAACCTGGCCGATGTGGTGGACAACCTGAAGCTGTCCCAGGCACAACTGCACCGCGCCCTCCTCAGCAGCCAGATGGCCCAAACTCAGGCCCGGGAGGGATTGACGAGGGCGGCACAGGCCCGCTCTGGCGCCCAGGCCCAGGTGATCAGCGAAGAGTCACTGCTCTCTGGTCTCAAGGGACAATTGGCCTCATTGGTGGCACAAGCCCAGGCCGATCAGGCTTCCCGTGGCCGGAACAATCCCCCGCCCCAGGGCCAGCCGTTGCCCGGCGGTTTGTCGTCGGTAGCCGTCTCATCCTCGCCCTCCTACACCTCGGCCGGCGGCCCCTACGCCGGGATTCGCCAATGCGAATCGGGCGACAACTACGCGGCCGACACCGGAAACGGCTACTACGGCGCCTACCAGATATCGGCCGACACCTGGCACAGCCTGGGGTACTCCGGCTATCCCGATGACGCATCACCCCCCACCCAGGACCAAGCGGCCGAACGGCTGCAGGCTCGGTCCGGTTGGGGCCAATGGCCGACCTGCTCGGCGGCCATGGGCCTGAACTAGCTTCGACCTCTTCCAAGTCCAAGCCAATGCATCGATGAGAAAAGACTTCGACCTTCGACACGTCACCATCCACGGTCACCGGGTTGGCTACCGCATGGCGGGCAAAGGCCCGGCCGTGGTGTTGCTGCACGGCCTTACCGGTAGTTCGACCACGTGGCGGGAGGTCATGCCAGCCCTCAGCCGGCACTTCACGGTCATGGCTCCCGACATGCTGGGCCACGGTCAATCGGCCAAGCCCAGAGGTGATTACTCATTGGGGGCCTATGCCAGCGGGGTCAGGGATCTCATGGTGGCCTTGGGTATCCCCCGGGCCAGCCTTGTCGGCCATTCACTCGGCGGTGGCGTTGCCATGCAGATGGCCTACCAGTTTCCGGAGAGATGTCAGCGCCTGGCCCTGGTGGCCAGCGGAGGGCTGGGTCGGGAGGTGACCGTGCTGCTCAAGCTGGCCAGCCTGCCCGGTTCGGAGTACATCCTTTCTGTTGTCCTCAACAACGAACTGCACTCATTGCTCGAATGGGTCGGATCGCCCCTGCGTCGACTGGGGCTTCGTCTCGGGCCCACCAATAAAGAGATCTGGCGCAGCTACTCGGGCTTGACCGACCGCGACGGTCTGGATGCCTTCATCAACACGGTGCGGGCTGTGGTGGACCTAGGCGGGCAGCGGGTCAGCGCCTCGGATCGCCTCTACCTGGCGTCCAAGGTCCCCACCCTGATCGTGTGGGGGGATCGGGACCGGGTCATTCCTGTCGAGCACGCTTACAGGGCTCACAAAGCCATCCCTGGAAGCAGGCTGGAAATTATCGAGGGTGCGGGGCATTTTCTGCCCTTCGAAGAGGGCGAGCGCTTCTTGGACATTCTGACGCAATTCCTAACCGGAACGACACCAGCGCGGGCCAACGATCGGGCCTTTCGCGACGCTCTGGTGTCAGCGTCGGGCTGCACCTCCTGATCTGGCCCTCCTGATCTGGATTGTCGGGTGGCTTCGGACCTGGCGAGGAACCGGGCCCGCAAAAGCCAACAATTCGCCAGGAACTTTGGCAGTTTGAACCAACAAATGGGCCGTTCGGCCCATAGCTGTTGCTTTCCGCATTCCTTACCATGGGGGTGAATTGCTCGTGCCCTCGGCTCCATACCCGCTCGTTCCAGCCAGCCGACAAATAGCTCGACCAATTCCGTCAAGCCATCCGACGGCTCCAGGCTCCGGCCTGGGGCCACCGGACGACAGAAAGGTCCCCCATGTCCCTCCTGCCTTCTGCTTCGCCCATGTCGAACCCGATAGATGCCAGCCCGATGCGCTTCTCTGACCGGCCCCGGCAGGTTCGCCGTCTGGCCCTGGCCGGCCTGCTCGTGGCCGGCGGCCTCGCCGCCGTGGGCGCGGGGGCCTTTTCCACCTTCAATTCCACCGCCTCGAATACCGCCAGCCCACAGGCTGTCAATACCGGCACCGTAGCCATCAGCCTGGGAGCCTCGGGGGCCTCAACCAACCGGCTATCGGTGGCGGCCGTCAACATCGCCCCCGGCGACACCATCGACCGCAGCGTCGATCTCATCAGCACAGGCAACTTGGCCCTGTCCACCTTGGGCCTGGCCGCCACGGCATCCCCGACCACCCTCTTGACGTCGGATACCACCAACGGCCTGCAACTGACGGTAACCGAGTGCTCGGTAGCCTGGACCGAGGCCGGTACCGCCCCCGCTTACACCTATACGTGCTCGGGCACCACGAGCACGGTGTTGGCCGCAGGCTCAGCCGTTCGGGCCGGGGCCAACCTGGTGGGCCTCAAGGTTCTGAACGGGGCGGGGACCGATCACCTGGAGTTCCATCTGGCCCTTCCGACCTCGGCCGACAACACCTTCCAGAATCTATCCACCAGCCTCACTTACACCTTCACCGCCACCCAGCGCAACGGCCAAGCCCAGTAGTCATGAGCCGGTCTTTGTTCGGCCAGTCGAGCCCCGGCGGCTCGGCTGGTCGTGCCGGCAATTCTGTTCACCCAAGCAACCATCGATCGCCGGGCCGAGTGCGCCGCATCACCCGAGTCCTTTCCGGTGGTCTGGCCCTGGCCGTGTTCATGATTGCAGTGGTGATTATCGGCGGCGTCGTGGCCGGGCACTGGAAACTGGACACCATCCGCACCGGCTCGATGCAACCTACCCTTCCGATCGGTTCTGAGGTTGTCGTCCTGCCTGAGCCAATTGCGGCCGTCCGTCCCGGACAGATCCTGGTGTTCCGCCCGCCGGGGGCCAACAGCGTTACCGTCGCCCACCGTGTGATGACGACCACCACAACCGGGGTTGGTATGACGATCACAACCAAGGGAGACGCGAACCCGGTCCCCGACCAGTGGAAGGCCTTTTTGAATGGGGCTCGTGCCTGGAGGGTGGACCGGGTCTTGCCTGATGTGGGCTACGTCTATGCCTTCATCACCATTCCCTTGGTGCGACTGGCGATCCTGGTCCTGGTCGTGGCTGGGCTCCTGGGGCTGTTTCTCCCCCCTCTTTTTCGCGCGTCGACAGTGCAATCCCACGTCGGTCGGCAGCCCGATGAGGTGATGGCAGCCTCACTCGAACCGAACGGGAGCCACTCCGTGATGAGCGCAGATGGTGCCGCGGGACCATCGCCTGAGGTCTAAGTTTGCTCGGCCTCGAGCTGAGCACTACGAACCATATCGGCGCGCCTGGGATGGAGTGGCGAGCCCCTCCCGCTTCTCCTGCCCCGGGGTCCCGGCGGTCCTGATCGCCCTGGTCGTCCTGGTGTGCCTGGCCACGTTGGTCTTTCCTGTGTCGCCGGCCGACGCCATGTTTGTCTCGGCCCCCAACCCTTCGGGGACTACGCCCGTATCCACTGCCCTCCTGGCCCCCCCAACCGGCCTGACCCACAACCCAAGTGGCAACGCAATCACCCTGACGTGGACAGCATCGACGAGTCCCTTCGTTCGAAGCTACGAGATCCTGCGCTCCGACAACGGCGGCGGCTACGCCGTGGTGGCTTCGGGGATCACGGGGACGTCCTATGTCGACTCGGTGCCCATCAACACGACGGGGACCTATACCTGGACCGCGGTCGCCGTCGACTACAACTGGACAAGCGTCGCTTCGGCCCCCACCACTTCAAACTGTTCCTTCTTCTTGTTGCTCTTCTGGAGTTGCAACTGAGGCGGTCCGGGCGTCAGCGACAAGGAAGTGGCCCTGGTGGCCTGTTTCACAGGGGAGGGGGACGATAGCTTGGTGACAAGGAGGTCGACATGCCCCCAAGCCCTACCGGTGAAAGACAAGCTGGGCCCAGACGCCAACGTCCGTTGAAGGCGTCGGTGAGCCAAGCCCTGGAGGAGCCGCCCGATCGGGACGGCTCTATAGCGGCCGAGCCCTCGGTCTTGGAGTTGCCATTATCGGAACAGTCCACGCCGCCGGCCTCGCCCACCCGGGATGGGGCATCAGGGCGTCAATCGGCGCCGCCCCGCACCTCTCGCTGGGAGCGGTTCCGGGCCCGGCTTCGACAGCCGGGAGGATTGTGGACGGCGCTCGAGCGCCTGGTCGAACTGGCTGCCCTGGTGGTCGGGCTGGTGGCCGTGGCCTACGTCATCTTCCCCTTTTCCACCCAGGCCACCTTTGTCGCTCCGGCCCAGAGCTGCAGTCCGGCCGTGGTTCAGGTGTTCCACCGGGGCCCTGTACAGGCAACTACCAACAAACACCTGACCCCGCCCTGCACACAATCGGCGGATCACCGCCTCTACGAGGCAGTTCCTGCCATTGTCATCGATCTCATTGCCTTGGCCGGCCTCAAGAAAATCCTGAGGAGGCAGGCCGTCGTTCGCCGTTGACTGCCGATCACAGGTTGATTAGGAGTCCCCAACCCTGGGTAGAGGTTGTCCCACCAGGCAAGGAGAGGCTACGTGATCGAGACTTGTGAACACTTGAACGGGCTGGGTGCCAGCGACTTCCCTGCGCCCAATACCCCCGACGCCTGCGAGGAGTGCCTGGCCGAAGGCACCACCTGGGTGGCCTTGAGGGAATGCCGGGAATGCGGCCACGTCGGATGTTGCGATTCCTCGGACGGCGTGCACGCCACCAAGCATTTCCAACAGACTCAACACCCGGTCATGCGGTCCATCATGCCCGGGGACTCCTGGGACTGGTGCTACCTGGACGAGATGACCGGCAAGCTGGTCTGACGCCGGCTGGGCTGACCGCAATGGGCTAAGGCTGGGCGCCCAGTACTTCGCCCAGGTTCACCACCCGTCCCTCCTCGATTGAGATTTGGGCCCCCACACCCATAGCCACACTCAGTAGTGCATCGCCCATACTCACTACCGCCGGGGTCCGTCGCCGTACTGCGTCCAGGAAGTCCAGGTGCTCGAGATAGCTGGAACCATGATGGAAGCCCTCGTAGCGGACCCTTGAATCCTTTACGACCTCTCGTTTGACCCCTGCTGGGCCCTCCCGGCGTCGGGCGCAGCGGACTTCGCAAGACGGCAGGAATGCCTCGACCTTGCCTTCATCCCCCACCACCGAGATCTCCTCCTGGTTGTGGCTGGCTTCGGCGAACATGCACAGGTCCAAAGCCGCCCGCGACCCGTTGACATACTCGACGATGACGAAAGCGTTGTCCAAGATGTCGGGGATCCGGCCGCCGTAGGACTCGGTCAAATGGTTCACATCTTGGCCCCCGGAGGCCATGACGGTGACGGGTTCGCTCCTTATGACGTGGTTCATCAGGTCAAAGAAATGACAGCACTTCTCCACCAGGGTCCCACCGGTATTGCTGTTGAATCGGTTCCAATTGCCCACCTTGGTCAGGAAGGGAAAGCGGTGCTCGCGTATGCTCAACATCTTCACGTCACCGATGGCGCCGGAGCGCACCTCTTGGACCAGGCGTGCTACCGGCGGCATGTAGCGGTACTCCAGCCCCACCCAAACCACCCGGTCCGACCCGACCGCGGCCGCGATCAGGCGCTGGCAGTCCGCCACCGTGGTGCACAAGGGCTTTTCGACCAGGACGTCGACGGGAGCGGCCAAAACGTCCACCATGACATCGACATGGGTGTGATTGGGGGTAGCCACTACCACTGCATCACACAGCCCGGAGTTGATCAGGGCCTTATGATCGGCGAATTCGGCCACGTCATCACCCAGTTGAGCGAATTGGCGCAGGAGTCGTCGGGACTCGATGTGGGGATCGGCGATGGCAGTGATGCGGGTCCCGTCGATGGCGCTTAGGTTCCAGGCGTGCTCCAGGCCCATCATCCCCGTGCCGATGATCCCGTAGCGCACCTCGTCACCAGCCATGTTCGCCTTATTATACGAATCCGTGACTGCCGATCACCCTCAAGCCCGCCAACCTCTTCCGAGCGATGGCTCACAGGCCACGCCGGGACCCGAAGTGAGCTGGTTCGCCGCCCTGTGCGATGACGACTACGAGTTCCTTGGTCTACCCGATCAGACTTTGGCCAGCTCCTGGGGCCACTGTCGAGACATTGTCCAGGATGCCGACAGGCTGGGCTTTGACAACGTTTTGTTGCCATCGGGTTATTCCCTGGGAATCGACAGCGTGACCTTTGCCGGTGGGGTGGCACCCCTGGTGGCTTCGATCAAGCTCCTGGTGGCGGTGCGTTGCGGTGAAATGTGGGTACCCCAGCTTGCTCGGCAGCTGGCCAGCCTGGACCAGATGCTCAACGGACGGCTGACCATCAACATCATTTCGAGCGATCTCGCGGGCGAGCACCTCGAGTCGGTCCCTCGCTACCAGCGCACGGCCGAGACGATGGCCGCCCTTCGGGTGCTACTGGCGGGCGAGCACCTCGAGACTCACGGGGAATTCATTGACTTAGTGGTGGATCCGCCGGCCGTCCGCACCGTGTCGGGAGAGTGTCCACCCCTCTACTTCGGGGGCCTGTCCGAGCCCGCCCGGGACGTGGCGGCACGCTGGGCCGATGTATTTCTGATGTGGCCCGACGAGATGGACGCGGTGTCCGACCTCATCGAAGACCTGACCAACCGAGCCGCCTCCTACGGTCGGCGAATTCGTTTCGGCTACCGCTGTCATGTCATCGTCCGCCCGACCGAGTCCGAGGCCCGCTCCGCCGCGGCCCGCCTAATGAGCAAGCTGGACACGGACGTGGGCCAGGCCATCAAGGGGAAATCCCTGGACGCCACGTCTGTCGGCGTAGCCCGCCAGGCTGAATTGCGAGCTGGCGCCGACAACGATGGATACGTCGAGGACAACTTGTGGACCGGGATCGGACGTGCCCGCAGCGGATGTGGGGCGGCCATCGTGGGTGATCCCGATCAGGTGCTGGCCAAGCTGGCGAGCTACCAGCGCCTGGGCATCGAGGCCTTCATCCTGTCGGGCTACCCCCACCGCGCGGAATGTGACCTCTTCGCCCGGTACGTGCTGCCCCGCCTCGACCACGGGCCCCTGGTCCCAGGGGCAAACCTCTCGGGGGTCTGATCCGTAGTACCGGCTAGGGCGATGGCGCCCCCGGGCAAGTCACGACGAAAGGAATGGTCGGGCATGATGCTTTCACCAGGCACCATCAGGTGCACAGTTCGGGGCCGGGTTCGCTCTTCGGTGGCGGGCAAGACCTTGGCATCCCTGGCCTTTCTCTCGGTCGGAGGCCTTGTGGCCGCCGCCTGTGGATCGAGTTCCCCGCCGGGGGCCATTCAATCGCCAAGCCCGACTGGAGCGGGTTCGAAGTCGACCACACCGTCGTCGGGGGCCGTCGTCAAGGCCGAGGCCAACCCGACCTTGGGTTCGATCCTGGTCGATTCGGGCGGAATGACCCTTTACACGCTAACCAGCAACAACAAGTCGCTCCCGTGCAACCAGGCGTGTCTGAGGATTTGGCCGGCCTTGACCCTGCCTTCCGGCGCCACTCCTACCGGCCCTGGTTCAGTCGGGGTGTTGGGTGTCACCACGCAAAACGGCATCTCCCAAGTGACCGACAATGGCCGGCCGCTTTATCGCTTTGCCGCCGATCAGGCTCCGGGTGACACCAAGGGTGATGGTATTTTGAGTTTTGGTGGGACCTGGCACGTGATTAGCCTCAATTCGGCAACGAGTTCGACCTCCACCGCTCCCACCTCGGCTCCCCCGCCGGCATCGAGCGGCGGGGGTGGCTACGGCTACTGAGTCTGCTGAGGCTGCTGAAGCCGGGACCGCTAATTCCCAATGGCTCGAATGGCCTGACCTGCACCGATCACGATGACTCCGCCGGCCGCCGCCGGGGCAGACCAGCGGCTGGCCCTTCCTACCTGAAGCCGGGCCATCTCTCGGCCCGAAGCGGCATCCAGGCCGATGAGGACCCCGGCCTGGGGATCCAAGGCCCACACCGTCGAGGCGGCGACAACCATTGGTCCCGGTTGCCACCCGACCTGTTTCCAGGCCACGGCGAAACCAGGTCCGGGACCGAGCCGGAGTGCATACAGTCCTTGGCTACAGGGGACGAATATCATCTTCGCGGTGGCGGCAGCGGCGCCATATGCCCCCTCACACACGCCTCGGCTAAAGAAGTTGGTTCCCGAATGACCCAAGGCCGAGGCCGACAACAGGTATCCGATCCCCGACTTGCCGATTTGAAAGAGCAACCCGCCTCCCAACAACACGGGCCCGGTGGAACCCAGGTCGGTATCGGCCCTATCCAATTGAGCCGATCCCGGCGGAGTGAACCAGTCGGTGAGGGCCAGGGAGGAATTGAGACTAAGCACGGTGTCACCGCCGGGAGCCAGCCCAAACGGCTCACCGTTGCCCGAAGTGACAAAAAGGTTTCCGGTGGAGTCGACCGCTACCCCACCCGGAGCCCAAAGACCACCCTGACGCCGTCCGGGAACCTGGTAATCGCCCAGTCTTGCCCCGGTGGCGGAAACCGATTCCAACGCCCCGTGGTAGGACCCGCAGTCACCGTATAGGCCGCCAAAGGGAACGATGACCCTGTCTCCAACCAGAGCCAACGCACCACGCTGCTGCTCTACCAGGGGATCAAGTCCAGGGGGATCAACGTTGGTGTGAACCTTGACGCGACCACTCTGAAGGTCAAGGCCGAACAGGACGTGGTGGCCCGGCTTGACGAACGCCACCACCCACAGGAGGCGGCGAACCGGATCGATGACCGGAGTGCCGGTGATCCCCGAGGGATTGATGTCGCCGCAAGGAAGGTTCGATCCAGGCAGGGGGGAGCCCAGGGATGCCTTCCAGATCACGGAGCCGCTGCTCAGTGTCATTGCCACAACGGTGTCGGACTCTGTGGCGGCAAAAACGGTGCCACCGAATACGACGGGTGAGGCATACAGGTTGGCCCCGACCCGAGTCGACCACAGCACCCGGGATCGAGCGGGATCGGGACCGGTGGCCGACCAGGCATTCCGGGAATTGTCACCCCCGAAGGTGGTCCACGCCCCGCTCGGTCGGCCAGGAGGCGTCGCTTTGGGCGGGGCTCCGGACGGTGTCGGGGCAATCACCGAGGTGTCGGGCGAGGACGTCACATCCCGGTGCGAAGGGGTCGGCGAGGAAGCGCTGGGCGGCGTACCGCAGGACGTTAGGGCCAGGCCGGCCACCAGGAGTGCGGCGCCGGTCCGAAGGATTGCCACCGCCCCATCCTCGCACCAACCCCCGGGGTGGTCGGGCTGGATGATGCGTCGTGCTGCTCGCCCTCAACAACTGGTGCGAGAATACCCATTGATGGTGCCACCCTCTGTCCTATGTGTGCTGGCTGCTCTCACGACGATCCTCGGCTTTCCCTGGTTGGCGCCCGGGTCGGTGCCGTCTGGCCCCCCGACGCCCTGGAACTACGTCGCCCTGGGCGATTCCTATACCTCCGGTCCGTTCATCCCCGACCAGGTGGGGACGCCCACACTGTGCCTTCGATCCGACCACAACTACCCCTCCCTGGCGGCTCGAGCCAACCGGGTGCACTCATTCAGCGATGCTTCCTGCCAAGGAGCCACCATCGACGATATGAGCGGCTCCCAAAACATCACCCTGTTGGGATACGGTCCAGCCCTTGAGCGGGACATGCCCCAACTCGACGCCCTATCCCCCACCACGACCCTGGTGACGGTCGGCATTGGTGGAAACGATGCGGGACTCTTCCAAGCCGGTGTCACCTGCGCCGAGATGAGTGTCGACGATCCATTCGGCTCACCCTGCCGAGCCCATTTCACCGCCGGTGGGACTGACCAACTGGCCCAGGCGGTAGCCGCCACCGCACCCAAACTGGCCGCCCTCGTACGCGAAATACACCGCCGTTCGCCCCAAGCCCTTGTTTTCCTGGTTGGCTACCCCGACATCTTCCCGACGAGTGGCTCGGGCTGTTATCCAATTCTCCCCATCGCCTCAGGTGACATCGGATATCTCAACGGACTGGTGCTAAAGCTCAACCGGATGATCGCGGACCAGGCCCAGGCCAATGGGGCCTTCTTCGTCGACACCTACACCTCGAGCATCGGCCACGATGCCTGCCAGCTCCCGGGGACCAAGTGGGTGGAAGGGGCGATCCCCACCTCGTTGGCCTCGCCTGTTCACCCCAATGCCCTCGGCATGGTCAATGTGGCTCGGCAATTCCAAACGGCGCTCAACCTGGCCACAGGCCAAGCGGACCCGACCCAATCTTCTGGTCGGTAATGCATTTGACCAATCCGATATGAGAATATCTGGATGGTTCAAGTTATCGAACCTCGAATCCAACGAAGCCGAGCGGACCCAATCGCGGCCCATCTGCCCGCGGTGGGGTCCGCCTGCCAGACGACTAGGAGCACGACATGCTCGATGTGGCAATCAAGGGCGGCACCATCGTGGATGGAACGGGGGGGCCTTCGTTCGGCGCCGATGTAGGAGTGCGGGATGGGCACATCGTCGAGATCGGCGCCCTAACCGAATCGGCCCGCCAAATCATCGATGCCGACGGCGCCGTCGTCACTCCCGGCTGGATCGACGTCCACACCCACTATGACGGGCAGGTCCTCTGGGATGACGTCTTGGAACCCTCCGCCTCCAACGGGGTGACCACATTGGTGATGGGCAACTGTGGTGTCGGCTTCGCCCCGGTGCGACCCGGTGACCACGACGCTCTGATCGATTTGATGGAAGGAGTGGAGGACATTCCCGGATCGGCTCTCAGCGTCGGAATGCCCTGGGGCAAGTGGGAAACCTTCGGTGAGTATCTCGATCTGCTCGACCAAGGAACCTACTCCGTTGACATCGGCGCTCAGATTGCCCATGGGCCTGTGCGTTTCTATGTCATGGGCGAAAGGGGGGCGGCCAACGAGAACGCCACCTCCGAGGACCTGGCCGCCATGACCAGGCTTGTCGAGGAGGCTCTGGCCGCCGGCGCCGTAGGCTTTTCCACTTCCCGCACGATCGGCCACAAGGCCAAGTCCGGTCGTCCCGTGCCGGGCACCTTTGCCCCCGTCGACGAGCTCCTAGCCTTCGCCGACGCCCTCCGCCGTGCCGGTCACGGCGTATTCGAGGCCATCGTCGCCGGGACCATCGGCCAATTGGACCGGTTGGGTGGAGAGCGGTCCAAGCCGATAGATGAGCTGCCCCTGCTCGAGGCGGTGTCGCGCGCGAGCACCCGACCGGTGACCTTTACCGTGGCCCAGCTCTTCGAGGATCCCGAGCACTGGCGTGTGGTGCTTGACGCCACGGCCCGGGCCAACCTGACCGGGGCCACGCTGCGCCCCCAGATCATCCCCCGATCGGTGACCATCATGACCAGCCTCGATACCTACCACCTGTTCATGGGTCGTCCCACCTATCGCAAGATCGCTCAACTGCCTCTCTCTGAGAGGGTGGCCGAGATGCGCCGAACTGAGGTGCGAGAGGCCATCCTGGCCGAGACGAACTCCGCCGAGGGACCCGGTGACTTCTCTTCCCTGATAGTCGAGCTATTCGAACCGGCGCTGCCTCTCACCTTTCCTTTGTGCGAGCCCGTCAACTATGAGCCTCGTCTGGACCAGTCGGTCTACGCCCAAGC
>JBOGIG010000121.1:0-2166 GCA_050742455.1 Acidimicrobiales bacterium | reverse complement strand
GCGGGGAACGTGGTGGCCGACCACACCTGGTCCCACCCCGACCTGACCAAGCTTGCCATCTCGGCCTATCCCGGTCAGATCGACCGCACCTTGAAGCTCTTGGCTTCCCTCACAGGTCGGTCAACACCTTGTACCCGGCCGCCCTATGGAGCGATCAACCCGACCGTAGTGCAACAGCTGAACGCTCGGGGTCAAACCCCGGTGCTGTGGTCCGCCGATACCAAGGACTACACCCGACCGGGAGTGGCTGCGATCGTGCACGGAGCCCTCCTCGGCCTGCACGACGGGTCCATCATCCTCATGCACGCCGGCGGCGGCGATCGGAGCCAGACCGTGGCTGCCCTCCCCATCATCATCCACTCCATCCAGGCCCAGGGTTACCGCATCGTTCCCATCTGCAGATCGTTCGGCCCCAACGGACCGGAGTTGACCCAACAGTTCAACTATGGCGCCTCGGTCCCGATAGCGGGCGGAACGGGTACCCGCTCAGCCCACCGCCTGGTCGGTGCGGCGTCCACGCCCGATGGCAAGGGCTACTGGCTCAGCGCGTCGGACGGCGGGGTGTTCGCCTTCGGTGACGCTGTCTTTTACGGCTCGACCGGGGCCATTCACCTAAACGCTCCAGTGGTGGCCATGGCCTCCACTCCCGATGGCAAGGGCTACTGGCTCAGCGCCTCGGACGGCGGGGTGTTCGCCTTCGGTGACGCGGCCTTTTACGGCTCGCCTGTCGGTGGGGGCTCGCCGGTCAACGTTGTCGCCCTCCTCCCCGCACCGGGGGGCCTGGGGTACCGGCTGATCGGACAACAGCCAGTGGGCTAAAGTGTTGCCGTGCGTCTTTGATCCCGGTTCGAGTCCATTCTGTCCATCCCTCGCCGGAGGTCCAATGCACGCCAAACCCTCGTTCGTCCTGTCCGCCCGCAACCTGTGCCTGAGCCGGGGCGCCAACACCATCCTCCACGACGTGAGCCTGACGGTATCCGGCTCCACGTGCATGGGGGTGATAGGGCCCAACGGGGTGGGCAAGACCACGCTCCTTCGGATCCTGGCCGGGCTCGAGCTTCCCGACACCGGTACGGTGACGAGGATGCCCCCGGGGCTCAACGTGGGCTACCTGGCCCAGGAGCCGGACCGCCACCACGCCGAGAGCCTCATGTCCTACCTGTGCCGGCGCACGGGGGTGGCCGGAGCCGAGGCCCAACTGAACCAGGCGTCGGGTGACTTGGCCGGAGACGATCCCGGTGCACCCGATCGTTACTCGGCGGCCCTGGAGCGGTATCTGGCCTTGGGCGGGCCCGACATAGAGGCTCGGGCCGCCACGGTGTGCGCCGGGCTGGGCTTGGCAAGAGAGTCCCTTACCACCGCGACCGGGGCCCTCTCAGGCGGGGAGGCGGCCCGAGCCGGCCTCGCCGCCCTGTTGCTGTCCCGCTTCGACGTTTTGCTCCTCGACGAGCCGACCAACAATCTCGACTTTCCCGGCCTCGAAGCACTGGAGCGCTTCCTCGAACACCCCCCGGGAGGGGTGGTGGTGGTGTCCCATGACAGGACGTTCCTGGAGGCAACCATCTCCTCCGTCCTCGAAATCCAAGAAGCCGACCACCAGGCCACGGATTACCGCGGCGGATGGGAGGCCTACCTTCATGCCCGGGAGACTGCCCGGAATCACGCTGAAAGCGATTACGAGGTATACGCCAACACAAAGGCGGAACTGGCCGAGCGGGCCCGACGGCAGCGCCAGTGGGCCAGTTCGGGCCGAACCATGGAGAAGCGTCGTCCCAAGGATAACGACAAGGCCCAGCGAGATTTCCGCCTCAATCGGACCGAAAAGCAGGCCTCCAAGGTCCAGTCGACCGAACGGGCACTGGATCGACTGGTTCGGGTGGCCAAGCCTTGGCAGGGCTGGGACCTGAAGCTGGAGATAGCCTCCGCCCCCCGCAGCGGCGATGTCGTCGTCCGCCTGACGCATGCCGTCATCGAAAGGGGCGCCTGGCGCCTTGGCCCGTTGGACGTGGAGATCGCCTGGGGCGAGCGCATCGGCATCCTCGGCCCCAACGGGTCAGGCAAGACTTCGCTCCTGGCCGCCCTTCTCGGTCGCCTGCCCCTGTCCGGGGGCACCAGGTGGATCGGTCCCGGGGTGGTGGTGGGCGAGTTGGGTCAGGGCCGGGACCG
>JBOGIG010000120.1:0-2637 GCA_050742455.1 Acidimicrobiales bacterium | reverse complement strand
TGTCACCCGCCACCGTTATGGGACCGCCCTTCCGCCACGAGCATGGGACCACCTCGTCCCCATTCGTGCCGGCCGGACGTGATGCTGGCCGACCGGCACAGCGGGTGTCAACCGCTGGGCTTTTGGCGAGAGCGCGGGGTCTCGGACTTGGGGGTCGGTTCGGGCTTCTGAGGCTTCTGGCGTTTGCGGTAGGACTCGCCCTCGACGACAAGTTCGTAGGCCGCGCTCTGTACCCGGTCGATGGCTGACTGGGCCAGCAGCGGGTCAGCCATCTGGGCCAGGAATTCACTCGGGTCGCGGTTAGACGTGATGACCGTCGCGCCTTGGCGATGGCGTTCGACCACAAGCTCGTAAAAGTCGTTCGTCTCTGTGGCATCGAGTGGGTGCAGTGCGAAGTCATCGATCAGGAGCAGATCGACACCGACCAACTTGCGCATCTCGGCTTCGACGCTCTTGTCGAGACGCGCTGCCTTCAGTCGCTTGAACATCTTGTCCGCGCGTTCGAAATGGACGCGGTAGCGACGGCGGCAAGCAATGTGGCCGAGCGCGGTGGCGAGGAACGTCTTGCCGACACCGACCGGTCCGAGGATCAAGACGTTGTGGTTCTCGTCGACGAAACGCAACGTGGTCAGTTCGCTCCAGGTGGCATGGTCGTAGATGACTGCTGCGGTCTCGTCCCAGGCCTCCATCACCATGGTCGGGTCGAGGTGGGCCGCTTTGGCGCGCACGCCGGCCGACGTGCGGTCTCGGCGCGCCACCTCGTCGGCCAACACCATCTCCAAGAAGTCAACGTGCGGCATCGAAGAAGTCCTCGCGGTCAGCAGTCGTTCGGGCAAGGTGTCGGTCATCTGGCCTAGGCGCAGGCGCGACAGGATCGTCTTGAGTTCGGCCGAGATGCTCGGCATGGGCGCGCTCACTTGCCCGCGCCTTTGGTGACGGCAAACTCAGAGGGATCACGCGAAAAGCGACCCTGCACCACGTTGGGTGGCGGCGGCGGCTCCTGTGTTTCGTCGGCCTCGGTGGCCCGCTCGATCATGCGGGCGATGAGGTTCACGTTGACGGACTCGGCCTCGAGCGCCTTGGCGCAGGCCAACTCCACCTTGTCTGCCCCCCACTTCTTGACCAGGCCGAGCAGTCGGTAGGCCTGGCGCATCTTGGTCCAGGGCAACGGGTGCTCGAGGATCGCTTCGATGTAGATGCCGATGGCGTCGCCGTGATCCTTTCCCATCTTGATGAGGTGGGTGATGTCACGCAAGGCGTAGGTGGTGCGCTCGCTCGGGAGGTCGTCGGGATCGGTGTGGCGTCCTCCGGGAGCCTGCCGGGGGTGGACCTTGATGAGCTGGCCCCTGGCAAACAATTTGACCACGCAGCGATCCGCCCGGGCTGTGATGGTCTGTCCGATCAGGTTGCCCGGCACCGAGTAGATGGAACGTAAAACCTCGACGTGGTGATCGCGGTGGACCTTGGGAGTCGAAAAGGTCGGGACGTCGTAGGCCTCGATCGGGGCCGCAAGCAAGAGTCCTTGTTCGTTCGCCCGAAAGGCTTCGAGCGGTCGACAACGCGTCGTGCCGTGGATGCGCATACCCGCTCCGTTCATGCACCACTCCGTGGCCCGACGTTGGGCGTCTGGGAGGTCGACGAAGTCCTCACCGGCGAAGAAACGATTACGCACATAGGGAACTTGTCGCTCGACCCTCGGCTTGTCCTTAGGGTGGCGCACCCGGGCGGCGTCGATCAAGAACCTGCGGTCCTGCGCGTACTCCAAGAACGTGTCGTTGAAGCGAGGCTCAATGGCGTCGGCCTTGGTCACCACCGGCGAGAGGTTGTCGGGGATGAGGACGGGAAACACGCCGTCAAAGAAGGACCAGGCGGCATCAAGACCGGCGATCACGTCAGAGGTCTTTTGTCCGAAGGTGAGCCAGACGAACATGTGACGCGACCACACGGCGACCACGATGAGTGCGTGGACGACCCGACGCCGCTCGGTGTGCGGATCGAACATGATGCCCATGCGACCGAAGTCCGTTTGCAGCTCCTTGCCCGGATCCCCGTCGGCGACGCGCACCGTGGTGCCCCCTCTCCCGGCCCCGCAGCGTTGTGCGCAAAACCGCTGCAGGGTGCGCTCGGGGACGACGACCCCTTGACGGACAAGCAGGTCGCCGATCTTGGCCACGGTGAGCCCCTTGTCTACCCAACCCTCGATGTCCTCCTGGTGGGTCAACAGGAGTCCCCACGATGTCCCGTGGCCCTCGGGCCGAGACGGGCGCACCACCTCACAGACCCCGCCGATCAGCTCGTCGGTGAGCTGACTCTCGCCACCGTCACGGTCGAGCCCGAGACCTACGGCAGCCTCCACGTAGCGCCGTGCCGTCTTGCGGTCGACACCTGCTCCTGTGGCCATGGACCGCAGTCCCTCGTCTTGGCGCAGCCAGCGCCGAAGTACCTCTTTGACCTGAATCACCGATACCTCCCTGAATGCCATGAGGCACACCTTCCGTTGCGGATAGATGTGCCCAGCCGAATGGATATTCGGCCTGCAGTGGTGGATTCAGGGGTGGTCCCATGACTGGCGGAAGGGTGGTCCCATGACGGTGGCGGAACTACTCGTCAGAGGTCCCATGCTGCTGGCGGCTGACA
>JBOGIG010000119.1:0-5883 GCA_050742455.1 Acidimicrobiales bacterium | reverse complement strand
CGCCCCCCGCGGGCATGTCGCCCCCCGCGGGCATGTCGCCCCCCGCGGGCATGTCGCCCCCCGCGGGCATGTCGCCCCCCGCTGGCATGTCGCCCCCCACGGGCATGTCGCCCCCCGCGGGCATGTCGTGGATGCAGGTGGACATCCGCCCGGCCAAACCGCTGGCGTTCGGGGTGGTGAGGGGGCGCCCGGTGTTCGGTCTTCCCGGCAACCCGGTTTCGTCCATGGTCAGCTTCGAGCTGTTTGCCCGGCCCGGGCTGCGATTGATGATGGGCCATGCCGATCCCCACCGGCGGCGCATCCTGGCTCGGGCTGGGGAGGACCTGCCCCGGCGGCTCGATTCCAAGACGGTGTTCATGAGGGTGATGGTCGAGACGTCTGACGACGGCCGTTGCACGGTGCGCTCGGCCGGTGGTCAGGGATCCAACATCCTCGGCGTCATGGCCCGGGCCCAGGGCCTGGCCGTGCTAACGCCGGGGAGCGGCGTGGGAGTGGGCGACGAAGTCGAGGTCATGCTCCTCGGTCCCTAGGCGGGACACCGGGCTGGGTCGGCGCGGCACGGCTCGGCCGGGGCTGCACGGCTCGGCCGGGGCTGCACGGCTCGGCCGGGGCTGCACGGCTCGGCCGGGGATGGGCCGGCCGGGCCTAACATGGGCTGTATGTCGTTCGTTCCGCCTGCTTCTGGCCCCTCGGGTCCAGCCGAGCTGATCGACTCCTTCGGGCGCCAGGTCCGGGATCTGAGGATCTCGGTCACCGACCGGTGCAATTTCCGCTGCACCTACTGCATGCCGGCCGAGGGAATGAACTGGCTGGACCGCTCCGAGCTGTTGAGCTTCGAGGAGATGGCCCGGGTGGCCCGGGTCTGCGTCGAACGATTCGGATTCGACGGCATCCGCATCACCGGCGGCGAGCCTACGGTGCGGGCCCAGCTCCCGGTGCTGGTGGCCAAGCTGGCCCGGCTGGTGACGCCGGCAACGGGGGTTCCGGTGGACCTGGCCATGACCACCAACGGCGCCAGCCTGGGATTGCTGGCCCATGACCTGCGGGCGGCGGGGCTGGGTCGCTTGAACATCTCGTGTGACTCCCTGCGAGCCGAGCGTTTTGCGGCCATTACCGGCCGGGACCAACTGAGCCGGGTGATGGATGGGATCGTTGCGGCCCAACAGGCGGGCTTCGACAACATAAAGCTCAATGTGGTGATGATGCGGGGGATCAACGACGATGAGGTGCTCGACTTTGCCCGGTTCGGCCGTCGAGAAGGGCTGCAGCCCCGCTTCATCGAGTTCATGCCCCTGGATGCCCAGGGTCAGTGGAGCCTCGACCGGGTGGTGCCCTCAGCCGAAATAATCGCCGCCATCGACTCGGAGTACCCCCTGGATGCGGTGGAGCACGGTCCCGAGCCGGCAGCTCGCTATCGCTACCGGGACGGAGGGGGAGAGGTCGGAGTGGTGGCGTCGGTGACGGAACCATTTTGCGGGAACTGCGACAGGGTGCGAATCACCGCCGAGGGCCAGTTCCGCACCTGTCTGTTTGCCTTGGACGAGCATGACCTGCGGGCCGTGATGCGCTCTGGCGGGGACGATGCCGACCTGGCCCAGGCCATCTCGGCCGCGGTGGCGACAAAGTGGGCCGGTCACTCGATCGGCAAGGTCAACTTCGTGCGCCCGGCCAGAAGCATGAGCCAGATCGGCGGCTGAAGCCTAGAATGCCGACATGGCAGATGCCGGTCTCACCCACATCGATCCGCTGGGCCGAGCTCGGATGGTCGACGTTACCCCCAAGGACCCATCCCACCGGCGGGCACTGGCCCGCTGCCAGGTCGCCATGCAACCCGAGACGGCATCCAAGGTGGCCAGCAACGCCATAACCAAGGGGGACGTCCTCGGAGCGGCCCGCATCGCCGGGATCCAGGCGGCCAAGCGCACCTCGGATCTAATTCCCCTGTGCCACCCCCTGCTGGTCGGCTCGGTGTACGTGAACTTCACCATCGGGGACGACTACGTCGGGGTCGAGTCCCAGGTGGAAACGGTGGACCGCACCGGGGTGGAGATGGAGGCCCTTACTGCGTGCGCCGTCGCCGCCCTCACCATCTATGACATGTGCAAGTCGTCAGACCGGTCGATGACGATAGGAGCGCTGGCCCTGTGGGAGAAGACCGGGGGTCGCTCGGGAACGTGGCGGCGCCCGGAAACTCACGATGGGCCCCCAGCCGACCGCTAGCAGCATTGGCGAAGGCGGGACCTGGGCCACGGCCCGCCATGCGCTGTCCTCAAACTCGGCGGCCGAGGCGACCGGGAGCCGCAATCTGTGGGGGCGTAATGCCTGGTGGGAGTCTTTTTTGGGCAAGCGTGGATGACCTGGTCTAAAGTTTGGGTCCGAGTTCCAGTAATGGTCCAAGCGACCATCCACCAGTGTGCGCGACCCGCCAGATAGGGTCCCCTAGAACGAAGGCAGGTCGAGGAGCTTGACGCTATTGGTCGTCTTATTGCTCGTGATCGTATGGGTTGCCGTATTGGCCCCGAGTTTTCTCCGCCGTCGGGCGGAGGGCTCACTACAGGACTCCGTGGGCAGCTTCCACCGCAACCTGCGAATATTGGAGCGCACGGCCCCCGGCGGGGTGTCGCCGGCCAACACCAGACGGGCGTCAGTGGCTCCGGGCCAGTCGGGATTCTCGGGATTCTCGGGATTCTCGGAGTCCAGAACCTATACACCTGTGTCGTCCACCCCGTATCGGACGGCCGGTTCGCCCCGTCCCCGGTCGATGGGCCGTCAACAGGCATTGCGCCGGCGGCGGGACATTCTGTTGGTGCTGACCGGCGGAACAATTGGTTCCGCCCTGCTGGGCCTCGTCCCGGGCCTGGGGATCATGTGGGCCCTGGCCGGCGTCTTGGCCGTCGCCCTGGCGTGCTACGTGGGCCTTCTCATCCGCATCCGTAACAACGCCGCCGAGCGGGAGATGAAGCTGAGCTTCCTGCCCGCCCCCCACGCGGCGAACCCGCCGGCCCAGCCCGTCTACGCCCTTCAGCGCCAGCTCAACTAGAACCCTGCCGGACCGGGCCCGAGTTCGTCTGGCCCCGTCCGCTCCGGGACACCAGCCCTGCCGGTAAGCCGGCTCGTCTAGGAGTGGCCCAGCACGGGGTGGGGGACGTAGGGCTCTTCGATCCGAGTCACCTCGTCATCGGTGAGGACCAGTTGCTCGGCGGCCAAAGCGTCGGCCAAGTGGTCCAGTTTGGTGGCTCCGATAATGGGCGCTGTTATCCCCGGGCGCCCCAGCAGCCAGGCAAGGGCTATCTGAGCGGGGGGCAAACCTCTCCCGGCGGCCACCTCGGCCACCGCCTCGACCACGTCGAAGTCGGTGGGCTGGCTATAGAGATGATCGGTGAACGGGTCCGTCCCTGAACGGGTGGTGGCCCGACCGCCGGCTCGAGTCCGATTGCCGGCCAGGACACCGCGGGCCAGAGGACTCCAGGGAATGATGCCGACTCCCTGATCGAGGCACTGGGGGATCATTTCGCGCTCTTCTTCGCGATAGATGAGGTTGTAGTGGGGCTGCATGCTCACGAACCGGGTCCAGTGGTTGCTGTCGGCGCCGTGCTGGGCCTTGGCGAACTGCCAGGCGAACATGCTGGACGCCCCGATGTAGCGGGCTTTCCCCGACCGGACCACGTCGTGCAGGGCCCCCATGGTCTCCTCGATAGGCGTGCGGGAGTCCCAGCGATGGATCTGGTACAGGTCGACGTAGTCCATGTCGAGACGGCGGAGGGAGGCGTCGATGGCCGACAGGATGTGCTTTCGCGACAGACCCCCGCCGTTCTCCCCCGCCGTCATGGGCATGAACACCTTGGTGGCCACGACGACCTCGTCGCGCTGGAAGAACTTGCCCAACAACCGGCCAGTGGCCACCTCGCTGGCGCCCCGGGAATAGGTGTCGGCCGTGTCGTAGAAGGTGATGCCACCCTCAGCACCGGCCTTGACGATCGGCTCGGCGGCATCCTCGTCCAGCACCCAGGGGCGCTCGCTGTCGTTGCCGTAGCTCATCATCCCCAAGCAGATGCGCGATACCCGCAAGCCCGTGGATCCAAGGTTCACGTACTTCACTGCTGTCTCCGATCTTTCTGATCACCAAACGCCGAGCACGTTGATCCTGACCCTCGGCCAGCGACTGCATCCTGGGCGATTCCAGTTGCCGCAAGAACGCCGACTCAGATCATGAACGCCATGTTCTCTACCACTTTCCTACCCAGATCCCCGTCGCCGACGAACGAGACCTGGCCAGTGCCCAGGACTCGTTGCGGGTCGATCCGACCCAGGCCGAGGAGGGCGAACGTCTCGAAGTCCAGGACGAGGCGAACCGTGGGCTGGGCAGGAGCCTCATCCAGCCGCTTGGCCCGCCCGGCCTCCACGCCGATCGACAGGACGGCCGGGGTGGGATCTCCGATGTCGAACACGACGGTGGAACCCTCCGGAGCGCCGGCCTTCTTACCCACCACAAAGCCCATGGCCATGGCACAACGCTCCAGGCAATGGCGGGCCACGGGACCGTCGAGGTGCCCCGGACGCTTGGTGGCCCGGCGGATGTCCTGCTCGTGGGTCCAGGCGTCAAAGAGGCGTATGGCCAACAGGTCCCGGTAGGTGCCGGGTCCTGTGGGCGTCCACGATTGGGCGTTCAGGTCATCTTGGGTCATCGCTCTCAGCGCCGCCACCCGGCCCCTGGTGGCCTCGTCGAACTCCTCCACCACCCGGGAAGGGGCCCACGACCGGCGGTAATCCACTGCCTTCTCGTTGGCCACACCGATGGGGTTTCGGGTGTGGGCCACCTCGGGCGCCGTATGTTCGGGCGCCTCCCGGCCGAGCAGTTGGCTCTCGAAGGCCGACAGATGGGAGAGCTGGTCCTGCACCGACCATCCGGGACAGTCGGTGGGCAGGGCCCACTCCCCGTCGGCCAACGAGTGGGCCAGGGTCGAGATGCTGCTCCACTCCTCGTCGAGCATGTCGACCACGGAGTCTGTCATCGCGGGGGCGGGGGTTGGTTCTGGATGCTTTGCCATTTGCGGCTCCGTAGGTAGGGTTCGAAGGCCTCGCTGATCGTGGCCATGTCCTGGGCGGTCTTGGGACGCTGGATCTCGTAGAGGCCGGGAACCTCCAGCCAAGCCGTCACCACCCGCCACAAGGCCATGGCTTCAGTAGCCCGAGGCGCTGGGATCACTGTTGGACCGAACAACGCCGGGTGTCCGGGGAAGACCAAGATGGGAACCCCGAAGGCATTGTGCTGTGATGTCACCCGATCGTGGTCGGCGTGCACGTCGTCGTGGGTCGTTGGATCGGCGATGGCGTCGGCCACGGTGGTGGGGCCGAGGCCCAACTCGTCGGCTATGGCTTGTGCACCCTCCGGTTCGAAGGCCGGCTGACCCTCCTCGTGGATGGCCCGGCCGACGGCCTGGTACCAGCGGTCGACCAGGTCCGGATCCTTGCGGCGTAGGTGGGCCGCCACCCGCATGAGGGACCAGCCGTAGGACCAGGGCCGCTCCCAAGGGTGCTTCTTGCCCTCGGGACGGTTGATCTCCTCCAGGCTGAAGAAGCGCCAGTCGATCGCAAGTCCGTTGGCAGCGGAAACCTCTCTGATCCAGATGGACGTCTGGTAGGCCCATGGGCAGATTGGATCGAAGAAGAACTCGACTTGCCTGGGTTCGACCATATGGTCAAAGTAGCGCCGCGGGCGGGTGGAGCGGCAATTGATGTCACCCTTTGGGGCGAAGGCCTGTTGCCTCAAGTCAAACCCCGCGCCAACGGTGATTCGTTGCCTCACCTAGAACCCCGCGCCTAGCGACGCTGGTTGAAGGCTCGGTTGATGGCCCGTGGCGGGGGTCCGGTCTTGGCGAGTGC
>JBOGIG010000118.1:0-6354 GCA_050742455.1 Acidimicrobiales bacterium | reverse complement strand
TACGGGGGCCAGTGATGCCGGCACTACAGCAGGGCTCGGCGGAGAGGGCGGGTTGACGGCCACGCTCGGACCGGTGTCGACGTAATGCCCGTAGCGCGGGTTTACATACACGTGCGACTGGAGGATGGAGCCTTCCAAGAGATTGGAGAAGGCCTTCTGGGATGGGGCCAGGAGGGAAGCCCGGATCTGAGACGAGGCCTGGGCCAGGGCTTCTGGATGGCGCTGGGTGACCTGGATGATGTGCCATCCGTACTGGGTTTGCACAGGCGAGCTGACCACCCCCACGGGCAGGGCATTCATGGCCGACTCGAACTGGGGAATGAACCGACCCGCAGCCCCGCATCCCAGGTCGCCTCCCGAGGAGGCACTACCCGAATCGATCGACTGCGTACGGGCCAGTTGGGCAAAGTTGGCCCCGGCGGCTATTTCGGCGTAAATGGCGTTGGCGCTGGCCTGGGTCGTCACCAGGATGTGGCGCACGCAGGTGATCACGAAGCTCGACTGGTGGGCCTGGTAGTACTGGGCGATGGCCGGCTGGCTTACGTTGGCCCCGATGAGATTGGCCTCCAGGGCCGTTACCTGGGCGGCGCGGCGGGTCAGCACCTTTTGGTACCACAGGGGGAAGCCGTCGAAGATCTTGGATCCCCGCACCGAGGTGACGGCGTCGGCTCGGGCCAGGGTGAGATCGGCCGGAGTGATGTCCAGGTGGCGGGAGGACACCGCCTGGGAGATGACGGCATAGGTGATCTGACGATTGAGGACCTTGGACGCAAAGCCGGCGTCGAAGGTCCCCTGTCCGTCGCCGACCACCGGTGTCTGGGAGCTGAGCGCTGCCAGGTAGGTCCCGTTGGCCTTGATGGCTTCCAATTCGGCGTTCAGATCGTTCTGCGAGATGGCATGACCGTTGACCATCGCGGCATAGGGCGATCCTGCATCGAAGGCAGAGCTGAACGAATCGCCGTTGCACCCGGTGGCCAACAAGCCCAGGACGGCCAGCACGATGAAGAGTTGTTTTTTCACGGTTCATCGATGTTACGGGCACTCTCCCCCTCCCGGCCAACGCCGGGGTGAGCCGGCAGGGGCCCGGGGGGCGGCAGGTCTACCTGAGCGACACAGTCCCGGGGCGGACCGACCCATCGGTCTAACCTTGACGCCAGAGTCCGGGCTCGATCGACCGACGACCGGACAAGAAAGCAGCCTGCGTGCATCACCAGTCCACACGTCAAGCACCGTCCCACGCCGGTCGCGCCGGCTGGACGGGCCAGAGCCTGGCCCGGGCCTTTGACCCCCGCTCCAACAGCCTGGGATTCCTGCGCTTCGCGTTCGCCGTTGGCGTGCTCGTGGATCACTCCTTTGACCTCGGGGGCTTCCACAACCACCTCGACCCCATGTGGCAGTGGACGCTCGGCCAGGAATCCATAGCCGGCTTCGCTGTGGGCGGCTTCTTCGTCATCAGCGGCTTCTTGATCACCCGCAGCTTCATGTCGTCGCGCTCGGCGGGCAACTTCATGTGGCGCCGCTTCCTGCGCATCTTTCCGGGGTTCTGGGTGTGTTTGGTCGTCACCGCCTTTGTCTTCGCCCCCCTGGTGTGGTGGCACGTCCACGGATCGACGGCGGGCTTCACCCATGCCCAGCCCGGTCCGCTCGGCTACGTGTTCCACAACTTCTGGCTATGGATGAACCAGTACGGCATCGCCGGGCTGCTCGCTACCACGCCAAATTACGTCTTCGGCCATTCCCTGGCCTTCAACGGTTCGCTGTGGACCCTGATCTATGAGTTCAAGTGCTACCTGGGCGTGGCCGTTCTCGGCCTGTTCGGAGTCCTGCGCAAGGGGCGGGTCGTGGTGCTGGGCCTGGCCGTGTTCTTGTGGGGCATCCAGTTGGTCAACACCATGGTGCCCGGTTCGGCCGTGCGATTGGCCCCCCTGCTCGGCGATGTCCAGCTCGTCCGCCTCACCTTGTTCTTCGCCATCGGTTCGGCCATGTGCCTCTACTCGGAAAAGATCGTCATCTCCAACACCTTCGCCGCCTTCGCCGCTGCGGCCCTGGTGTTCTCGCTGCGCAACCAGCTCTACACCGCAATCGGCGAGGTGGCCTTTGCCTACCTGGTCATGTGGCTGGCCACCGCCCTACCCCTGGCCCGCTTCGACTCCCGGGGCGACTTCTCATATGGGATTTACATCTACGCCTTTCCGGTGGAACAGATGCTGTCGGCCTGGAAGTTCAACCGCCAGGGGTTCGTTCCCTACATCGCTGTGTCCCTGGCCATCACCCTGGTCCTGGCCGTGGCCAGTTGGTTCGCCATCGAGCGGCCGTGCCTGACCCTCAAGAACATGACCCTCAAGAGGCTCAGACCCACCGGGTGGATACCCACCGGTCTGAGACCCGCCGACATATCGCCCACCCCGGACCGAATCGACGGAGTCGGGCGGCCAAGGTCGGGCCCAGGCTCTAGGTCCCGGCGGGAACTGCGCTGGGCGGGAGCAGGCTTTCGAGCACTTCGACCAGGAACGGCGCGGCGTCGGTCGATGGGGGCAGGGGCAGGACCAGTTGACGAGCCTCGGGCTTGAACAGGGCCTGCGGATAGAGACGCTTGAGGCGGATGGTGGCACTGGTGGGCAGATCCACCGGCGATAGTCGCGCCGTGGTGCGACCCATGATTCCGGCCCCGGGCCGGGCTGGGGTGACCGTCACCTCGGTCGTGCCGGTTCGGGCACACTCGGCCCGCAGCCGGGCCACGCCCAAGAGCGCCTCGGCCGCGGCCGGCAACGGGCCGAAGCGGTCCTTCCACTCTGCGCCGATGTCGTCGACCTGGCTCGGAGTCGACACCGAGGCCAGGCGCCGGTAGGCCTCCAGTCGCAGATCCTCCCTCTCCACATAATTGCGGGGCAGGTTGGCGTCCACAGCCAGGTCCAGCTTGATCTCGGCAGCCGGGCGGAGGGAGTCGCCCTTGAGCTCGGATACGGCCTCGGAAACCATTTGGACGTACAAGTCGTAGCCGACGGCGGCGATATGGCCGGACTGGTTGGCGCCCAACAGGTTCCCGGCCCCCCGAATCTCGAGGTCCCGCATGGCGATCTTGAACCCCGAGCCCAGCTCGGTGTGTTCGCCTATGGTTCGCAGGCGCTCGTAGGCCTGCTCTGACAGTGCCCGGTCCGGGGGGAAGAACAGGTAGGCATAGGCCCGCTGTCCGGCTCGACCCACCCGGCCCCTGAGCTGATGGAGCTGGCCCAGGCCCAACAGATCGGCCCGGTCCACCACCAGGGTGTTCACGGTAGGCATGTCGATGCCAGACTCGATGATGGTGGTGCACACCAGCACGTCGTAGCGGCCTTCCCAGAAGTCCAGCACCACCTTTTCCAGGCTGCCCTCGTCCATCTGGCCGTGGGCCACGGCGATGCGGGCATCAGGCGCCAGCTCGCCCAGGCGCTTGGCCACCGCGGCAATATCCCGGATCCGGTTGTGCACAAAGAAGACCTGGCCCTCGCGCAACAGCTCCCGCCTTATGGCCTCGCTCACAGCTCGCTCGTCGTACTCGCCCACGAAGGTCAAGATGGGTTGGCGCTCGGCCGGAGGCGTGTTCAACAAGGTGAGGTCCCGGATGCCGGTGAGGCTCATCTCCAGGGTGCGGGGGATGGGCGTGGCGGTGAGGGTAAGGACGTCGATCCCGGTGGCCAACGCCTTGATGGCCTCCTTGTGGGTGACCCCAAAGCGTTGCTCCTCGTCCACCACCAACAGGCCGAGCGCCTTGAAACTCACATCAGCGCTGAGTAGCCGGTGGGTCCCGATGACCACGTCCACCGAACCGTCGGCCAGCCCATCGACCACTCCCCGGGCCTGGGCCGGGGTCAGGAAGCGGCTCAGCACCTCCACCTTGACCGGGTAGCCGGCAAATCGATCGCCAAATGTCTGGAAGTGCTGCTGGGCCAAGAGCGTGGTGGGCACCAGGATGGCAGCCTGCCGGCCGTCCTGGACTGCCTTGAAGGCGGCCCGGATGGCGATCTCGGTCTTGCCGAACCCGACGTCGCCGCACACCAGGCGGTCCATAGGCACGGCCAGTTCCATGTCGGCCTTGGTCTCGTCGATGGCCTTGGCCTGGTCGGGGGTCTCGATGTAGCCGAAGCCCGATTCCATTTCGGCCTGCCACGGAGTGTCGGGTGGATAGGCGTGGCCGGGGGAGGTGACCCGGCGGCGGTACAGGACCACCAGCTCCTGGGCCACCTCGCTCACCGCGGCCTTGACCCGGGCCTTGGTCCGGGACCAGTCCGATCCCCCCAGGCGGCTGACGCTCGGGGTCTCCCCTCCCGAATAGGGAGTGATGGCGTCGATCTGGTCCGACGGGATGTAGAGCTTGTCGTCACCCCGGTACTCGAGCAGGAGGTAGTCGCGCTCTGCCCCTCCGATGGACCGCTTCACCATCCCGGCGTAGCGGGCGACCCCGTGGGTGGCATGGACCACGTAGTCGCCCACCGCCAGGTCGTCGAAGAAGCCTTCGGTGACCCGGGCCCGGGGCCGGGCCCGGCGGTGGGCTCGGCGCCGCCCGGTGATGTCGGGCTCGGCCAGCACGGCCAGGCGAGCGGGCGGGTAGACAAATCCTCGATCGAGGGGCTGGACCACCACCCGTATCCCAGGCTGGGCCAACTCGCCGGAGCCCCCGACTGCAGAGCCCCCGACTGCGGAGCCCTCGACTGCGGAGCCCTCGACTGCGGAGCCCCCGACTGCGGAGCCCCCGACCACGGGGACGGTCATGCCCTCCTCGGCCAGGACCTGGGCCAGCCGGGCCGCGCTGCCCGGGCCGTCGGCGCAGATGACCACCCGCCAGCCTTCCTCTTTGAATCGGAGGAGTCGAGCCACCAGTTGGGAATGGTCCCCCACCACGGGGTCCCAGCCGGTGGCGGCCACGGACGGGACGTCTGGGCCTTCGGCCACGGCTGGGGCGCTCCACACCGGAGCCTCGGTACGGGCCAGGAGGCGGTCAAAGCCCAGGTGCAGGCGTGGAAACTCCCCCTCCGCTCCCCACGTCTGGGCCAGGGAGCCAGCCACCGCGGCCTCTTCGTCGGCCAGCTCACCTGCTCGATCCCGCATGCGGCGAGGATCGAACAACAACACCTGTGCCCGTGGGCCCAGCAGGTCGGCCAGGAGATGCTCCTCGGTGACCAGCCATGGGAGCCAGGACTCCATGCCGTCAAAGCTTTGGCCCTCCGACAGCCTTTCCCACTGGCCCGCCCCCCAGGCCTGGGATACGAGGAGATCGCTCGCCCGCTCGATCAGGGAGGGGCCGATCATTAGTTCACGACATCCGAATATTGTGGCCTGGTCCACGTCGGCGACGCTGCGCTGATCGCCCACGTCAAAGGAGGTGAGGCGGTCCACCTCGTCGCCCCACAGGTCGATGCGAACGGCGCTGGCCGAGGTCGAGGGGAACACATCGATGATCCCGCCCCGCACGGCCAACTCGCCCCGGTGCTCCACCTGGTACTCACGTCGGTAGCCGAGGGCGGCGAGGCGAGCCACAAAGTCCTCTGGGTCCATCCGGTCTCCCCGAGCCACCACCACCGGAGCGGCGTCGGCCGCCCGCAGACCCAGGCGTTGGATGAGGGCCTTCACCGAAGCCACCACCACGGTCGGGCCGACCTCGTCCCCACCCGACCCGGCAACGGATCCCTGACTGAGGCGCCACATGGTGCGCAGGCGCATGCCCATCGTCTCGACCCCGGGACTGACCCGTTCGAAGGGCAGGGTCTCCCAGGCCGGGAAGGTGTCCACCGCCTCTTCCCCCAAGAATGCCCTCAGGTCATGGGTCAGGCGCTCGGCGTCGGCCGCGGTCGGAACGGCAGCCAGGATCGGGCGCCGGCCGGACAGGTGGGCCAGGCCGGCCACGAAGAAGGCCCGAGCCGGCTCGGGGACGCAGAGCACGGCGTTGGTGGAGCCCATCCGGCTCACCAGGGAATCATCGGCCCGCAGCAACTGGGACAATCCGGACAGGGTGGCCACCCCCGAAGACGTCGTCGCAGTCAAGGGGTGCTCACGGGCTCATCAGGCCCCGCCGGAGCCACTGGAGCCGCTGGAGCCGCTGGAGCCGCTGGAGCCGCTGGAGCCGCTGGAGCCGCTGGAGCCGTCGTCGGCCCCGCTGGAGCCGCTGGAGCCGTTGACGGAGTTCATAGCTGCCTCCACCCCCGAGACCAGGATGGCCTCCACCGCATCGGCTGCTTCGACGACGGCCAGGTCCAGCAGGATCCGATCGGCCTTGGACGGCCGGTGCAGCACGTAGTCCGCTCCGCTCTGGCGGCCGGGGGGTCGACCGATGCCCACCCGCACTCGTACGAACCCAGGAGTGTGGACGTGGGCCTGAAC
>JBOGIG010000117.1:0-12840 GCA_050742455.1 Acidimicrobiales bacterium | reverse complement strand
GACAGGTGCTGGTCGACCTGGGGTGCGGGCGAGGCGAGCTGATCGTGCTGGCCGCCCAGAAGGGGGCCAAGCGGGCCATAGGCATCGAATACGCGCCGGCCGCGGTGGACCTGGCCCTCCAGACCGTGGCCGGGTACGGAGTGGGTGACCGGGCTGAAGTCCTGCTGGCCGACGTGCGCGATGTGCCGGTTGACGACGGCGGGGCCGATGCCCTGACCCTGTTGGACGTGGTGGAGCACCTCAGCGCCGACGAGTTGGACCGGGCTTTGACCCAGGCCCGGCGCATCCTGCGCCCCGGGGGGCGCCTGTTCGCCCACACCTTCCCCAACCGCCTCCTCTACGACGTGACTTATCGCCTCCAGCGGTCCCTCGTCCCGTGGCGGTGGAAGACTTGGCCGGCCGATCCTCGCAATGAGCTGGAGCGGCTGATGCACGTCAACGAGCAGAGCCGGTCATCGCTGCGGCGATCGCTGCAAAATGCAGGCTTCAATGACATCGCCGTGACCCATGGGGAGTGGATCTACACCGATTTTGTGCCCGACGAGGGAGCCAAGCGCATCTATGGACGGCTGGCGCGGTACCGGATCACCGAGGCCTACGGTCGAGCCAACATCTTGGCCCACGCCACCAATCCCTGATCGCGTCGCCGGCCCCTGATCGCGTCGCCGGCCCCTGATCGCGTCGCCCGCCCTAATCGGGTCGCCGGCCCCTGATCCCAGTCAGGGGATGGCGCGCCGGCGGGCGATGTTGTCAACCAGTTCGTCGATAGGCACTCGGGACTGCTCGGTGGAGTCCCGTTCCCGCACCGTCACCGCCCCGTCGTCGAGGGACTCGAAGTCCACCGTCACACACCACGGCGTTCCTACCTCGTCCTGGCGCCGGTAACGACGACCGATGGCTTGGGTCTCGTCGTAGTCGCACACGAAATGAGGCTGGAGACGACCGAGAACATCCCGGGCCAGGGGGGTGAGCGTCTCCTTCTTGGACAGGGGGAGCACCGCCACGGTATAGGGGGCCAGGCGGTGGTGGAGACGCAGCACGGTGCGCTTCTCCCCCCCGACCTCGTCTTCGGCGTATGCGGAGATTAGGAAGGCCATCATGGCCCGGGTGGCCCCGAGCGCAGGCTCGATGACATGAGGCACGTAGCGCTCGCCGCTGGCCTGGTCGAAGTAGTCCAGGCGCTCGCCCGAGGCGCTGGCGTGGGCCTTGAGGTCGAAGTCGGTCCGATTGGCGATCCCCTCCAACTCGCCCCATCCCCACGGGAAGCGAAACTCGATGTCGGACGTTCCCGCCGAGTAATGGCTCAGCTCCTGGGCCTCGTGATGGCGCAGGCGCAGCGACTCGGGATCCATGCCGAGTTCCGTGAACCACGCCATCCGCGCTGCACACCAGTACTCGTGCCACGTCGGTCCCTCGGCCGGAGGCACGAAATACTCCATCTCCATCACTTCGAACTCCCGGGTGCGGAACACGAAATTCCCCGGGGTGATCTCATTGCGAAATGACTTGCCGATCTGGGCGATCCCGAACGGCGGCTTCTTGCGACTGGTCTGGACCACATTGGCGAAGTTGACAAACATCCCCTGGGCCGTCTCCGGTCGCAGGTAGGCCACGTCGGCCCCCTCTTCCAGCGGCCCCACGAAGGTCTTGAACATCATGTTGAAAGCCCGGGCCTCGGTCAGATCGGTCGAGCCGCAGTTGGGGCACACCCCCTCGATCTGGTCCTCGCGCCAGCGCTCCTTGCACTTCTTGCAGTCGACCAGGGGATCGGTGAAGTTGGCCAGGTGACCCGAGGCTTCCCACACCCGGGGGCTGGACAGGATGGCGGCGTCGAGGCCGACCACGTCGTCGCGCATCTGCACCATGGAGCGCCACCAGGCGTCTTTGACATTGCGCAGCATGAGCACGCCGAGCGGCCCGTAGTCGTACGTCGAGCGGAACCCGCCGTAGATCTCGGCCGAGGGGAACACGAAGCCCCGGCGTTTGCACAGGTTCACGACGCGCTCCATCAGATCCATTTCGGCCATGAACCGAGACTATCCCGACCGGTTCAGGCCCGGTCCATTACCCGCAGACTCTTGAGCCTTCGCTCCAGATGGTTCTCCACCGCCTCCTCGGCCAGATGTTCCACTTGTGCCCAGGCCGGTGTCTCGGGTTCGGCCAGTACCTTTCGGAGCTCGCCCCCGAGGATTCTCCGCATCAGTATCAGGGCGTCGGGGGACATGGAGCTCCCCCGTCGGCAGGTTCGACACAGCGTCCCGCCTTCGGACAGGTCAAAGGCCACCAAACCATCGAGTTCACCACAACGTGCGCATCTGTCGAGAACCGGCCCCGAGCCGTCCAGGACCAACAACTTGAGAAAGAAGCTGGGCACGATCAGGGCGGAGGTACTGGTATCCATGGTGCGCAAGGCCCCCACCAGCATCGTGTACAAGGCCGGACTCTCCTCGCCCTCCTGGGCAAACTGATCCACCGCTTCGAGCAGGGCCATGGCGCGCCGCATCCGGTCGAGGTCCTCGCGGATTGCGCGGAACGAGTCGATGACCTCGGCCTGATTGACCACGTCGAGCTCGCGACCCTTCCAGCACAACACCGACACGTGACTCATCGGCTCCATGCGGGCGCCGAAGCGGCTCTTGGTCCGGCGCACCCCTTTGACCACGGCCCGCACCTTGCCATGGTTCTCGGTGATCAAACTGGCCACGCGATCCGCTTCTCCCAGACGGAACGTGCGCAGCACGACGCCACGATCGGTGAACAAGGTCATCGCCGGGCCGGCCCGAGGACAAATATGGCCACGACGAAAGCCGCCGTGCCCAGGATGGCCAGGGCCACCGGCGAGCCGGCTATGGACAGACCGATGAGAGCCAGAGCCACCAGGACCACGGCCAGCAGGCCGACCACCGCCACGATCAGGCCTACCTGGCCCGTCCGTCCCGGATACCGCCGTAGCGGCGGTCCCGGCGCTGGTACTCTGCGACCGCCTCGTACAAGTCATCCCGACGGAAGTCAGGCCACAGGACATCGGTGAAGATGAGCTCGCTGTATGCCAGTTCCCACAGCAAGAAGTTCGACACCCGATTCTCTCCCGAGGTCCTGATGACCAGGTCGAGGTCGGGCATGTCAGGGTGATAGAGGCGGGCCCGCAACGATTTCTCGTCGATCTTGGCCTCGGGCACACGTTCGGCCACCAGGGCCTTGACGGCGTCGACGATCTCGGCCCTACCACCGTAATTGAAGGCGATGGTAAAGGTCATGCGCCGGTTGTGCGCGGTCAGGGCCATGGATTCGTCCATGCAGCGGATCAGGCGGCGGGGCACCCTCCAGTCCCGTCGGCCCATGAAGCGGATACGAACCCCTTTCTCGTTCAGGTCATCGCGGTGACGAGTCAGGATCCCCTCGTTGAATTTCATGAGGAAACGGACCTCGTCGGCCGGCCGGCGCCAGTTCTCGGTGGAGAAGGCATACACGGTGAACCAGCCGATGCCCAGCTCCAAGGCCCCCTCGACCGCGTCGAACAGAGCCTCCTCTCCTGCGGCGTGACCCTCGGTCCGAGTCAGGCCGCGCCGTTGGGCCCACCGACCATTGCCGTCCATCACCGCTCCCACGTGGCGCGGAAGGCGGGTGAGGTCTATCCCGTCGGGGTCCACGTCCGGACTATAAACGGTCGTGGGGTTGGGGGGTTCAGTTGCACCTTCTGCTACGGTGAGAATCGTGCCCGTTTCTGGAGCGCCAGAGCGCTGGGGCAGCCATGGGCCGGCTGGCCGGGCTGGGCGGGACACCGGGGTGGTCGAGACCGCGCCGGTGGGTTCCGACGGCGCCATCGCGCAGGCCGGCGAGGTGCGTTCCCGAGCCATCGAATCACTGCGGGCATTGGCCGCATTGGCCGTGGTGGAGGGACATATCTTCGGTGTCAGCCGGCATTACGGGCCGGGGATCTATGCCACTTTTTTCAGCCGGGCCCGGCTGGCCGGTGGATTCGGCGTGTACCTGTTCTTCCCGCTTACCGGATTCCTCCTATTCCGACCCTTCGCCCAGCGCTACTTCGGTGACGGCCGGCCCATCCGGTTGGGCCGGTACGCGGCCAACCGGGCGGTGCGCATCCTGCCGCTCTACTACGTGGTGCTGATCGTCTACCTCCTGGCCTTCGATCATGGGGGTTCCTTCACCACCTGGTGGCGGTCGGCCCTGATGCTTGAGAACTTCTTCCCCCAAACCCTCAACCACGTTGACGGCGTGGTGTGGTCGTTGGTGGTTGAAGTCCAGTTCTACATCCTGCTCCCCTTCCTGGCCGCCGGTCTGGCTCGCCTGGCCCGCGGGTCGATCTACCGGTGCATGGGCCTGGTCCTCATCTTGGGGGCGCTGGCCGAGGTAGTGCGCCTGGTCACGGTCACCTGGGTGCACAACGCCGATGTTCGCTGGCAGTATTCCCTTCCGTCGACCTTCGTGTTCTTCACCGCCGGCCTGCTCCTGGCTCTGGTTCAGGTGGCCTGGGCCGGGCGTAGACCCTCGTGGTTGCGGGGCGTGTTGTTGCGATCGGACCTGTGGTGCGCAGGCGGCATCGTGCTTTGGGCCATCGTGGCCTATTCATACAATCTGGACATCCTGCTGGTGCCGGCCGCCCTGTTGATCATCGGAGCCGTGTCGCTACCTCTCCAACCCGGGCTGTCCACCCGCTTCCTGCGCTGGAAGCCCATCGCCGCCCTTGGTGTGGCCTCTTACAGCCTGTACCTGTGGCACTTCCCCCTGGTCCAACACATTGGGGCCGCCTCGTGGGCCCCGAGCAATTACCTGGTGCTGATCATTTTGCTGGTGCCCCTGAGTTGCGTCGTAGCCGGGATCAGCTACGCCGTCGTGGAAGCGCCCTTCCTGCGCCTACGACGCAGTTGGACCGCGAATCGCCCCTCGGTGGAACCGAATTCGCACGCTTCGGGCTAATCGTGGGCTAATCGCCGGACTGATCGCGCCCGGTCGGCTTGCTCAGGCAAGCTGATGCCCGGTCGGCCAACCGGGCGCTGCCCATTTCGCCGGGGTCCACGTGCGGGCTATAAACGTCACTGTGACCAACGCCGTCGCCTCAGCCCTGGCTCAGGCCGTGGCCTCACTCCCCCGCGGTGGAGAGGACCGCCCCGGCCAGGAGGACATGGCCCAGGCCGTGGCCCGTGCCGTGGCCGGCGGGCGCCACCTGATCGTGCAGGCCGGAACTGGCACGGGTAAGTCCCTGGCCTACCTGGTTCCGGCCGTGCTGTCGGGCCGGAAAGTGGTGGTGGCTACCGCCACCAAGGCGCTCCAGGACCAGTTGGCCAACAAGGACCTGCCCCTCTTGGACAAGGCCTTGGGTACCAAGTTCTCCTATTCAGTTCTGAAGGGTCGGTCCAACTACTTCTGCACCCAAAAGGCCTCCGAGATGGCTGGGAGCGGTTGGCAGACCACCTTTGAGGACTCGAAGAGCGACCTGGGTCGCCTGGGACAAGAGATCGGCCGGGTTCTGGCGTGGGCCCGTGACTCCCGGAGTGGGGACCGCGCCGAACTGGCCTTTGAGCCCACTCCTCGAACCTGGTCCATGCTCAGCTCCACCGCCCAGGAGTGTCCAGGGGCAACCGAGTGCCCCTCGGGCTCGGTGTGCTTCACCGAACGGGCCCGGCGCCGAGCCGAGGAAGCCGACGTCGTGATCGTGAACACCCACCTTTACTGTGCCCACCTGGCAAGTGGGGGGATGGTCCTTCCCGACCACGACGTGGTGGTGTTCGACGAGGCCCATGAGCTCGAAGATGTGGCCACTTCCGCCCTGGGCAAAGAGGTTGGTCAAGCCGGACTGCGCGGCCTGGCGGCCCAGATCCGCTCCCTCAAGGGGGCCGCAAACGCGGCGATCGCTCAGGATCTCACCGGGGCCGGCGAGCTCATGGAGGCCGCCCTGGCACCCCTGGTCGACCGACGCGTGGCCAACCCGATGGACGAGAGCCTGGCCCGTGCCTTGGACCTGGGCATAGAGCGCCTGAGCAAAGCGGCGGCCGCACTACGCCAGCTGGCCCGACCGGGAGACACGCAGTTCCAGGTGGGGGGCCCAGGTTCGGAGATCGAACAGGCCGGGACGGCTTTGGCCACCCGGGCCCTGTTGGCCGCCACCAACCTGGCAGGCGAATTAGTCGCGGCCCGATCCCCTACCGAGGACCAAGTGGCGTGGGTAGAGTCCGCCTCCTCCCAACACGTGCTTCGCATCGCTCCAATCGATATCGGCGCCGTTCTGGGCCAGGCCCTGTGGCCGGGGACAACTGCGATCCTGACCAGCGCCACCATTCCCCCCAGCCTGGCCTCCCGGCTGGGGATACCGGCCGGGACCAGCGACGAGTTGGACGTGGGAAGTCCTTTTCCCTACGCCACCAACGCCTTGTTGTACTGTGCCGCCCACCTTCCCCGCCGCCAGGTGGAGCACTCGGATCTAGCCCTGCACCACGAGATGGCGGCCCTCATCGCCGCCTCCGAGGGCCGGGCTCTGGCCCTGTTCACCAGCCACCGAGCCATGCGCCGCGCGGCGGAGGCCATGGCCGAACGCTTCAACTACACCATCTTCACCCAGGGTGATCTTCCCAAGCCGGCCCTGGTGGAGGCCTTCATGGAGGAGGAGTCCTCCTGCCTGTTCGCCACCATGGGCTTTTGGCAGGGGATCGACGTTCCGGGACCGAGCCTTTCGCTCGTGCTCATCGACCGGATCCCCTTTCCTCGCCCCGATGATCCCCTGCTACAGGCTCGGCGGGAGCGAATCGGTCAAGGCGCATTTCGCGTGGTTGACCTGCCCCGAGCCGCGGCCCTTCTGGCTCAGGGTGTCGGTCGCCTCATCCGGTCCTCGGCCGACCGGGGCGTCGTGGCCGTCCTGGATCCACGCCTGGCTCGAGCCAGCTATCGCTGGGATCTGGTACGGGCTCTACCGCCTATGGCCCGTACCCGACACCGAGTTGATGTGGAGGCCTTCTTTGGTCATCACCCGCCCAACCCGCCCCGGTAAGCACCGACGCGAATCGCAATCAGTAGCCGAGGCGCTCCAGGGCCTTGGCCCTGTTCTGCCAGTCGGTGTCCACCGTTACGAAAAGCTCCAGAAAAGCCCCGGGGGGCATCTGGGCCCGCACGGCCGTTCCCACCGCTTTGAGCACCGAGCCGCCATGACCGATGACTATTCCCTTCTGTGAGTCCCGGGCCACCGAGATCTCGCAACGGACCCGGGGCCATTCCCACTCCGTCACCCGAGCAGCCACGGCATGGGGCAACTCCTGGCGCAGGACGACCAGCAACTGCTCCCTGACCAATTCGGCAATCCAAAAGGCCTCGGGAACATCGGTCACCGTGTCTGTGGGGTAGTAAGGCGGCCCGGGCGGCATCCGGGCCAGGATGTCGCCCACCAACTGCTCTACGCCGTCGCCGCTACGGGCCGATATGGGGAAGAACTCGGCTCCTCCCAGTTCCACCGAGGCCTGGAGTTGGCGGAGCACCGTGGCCCGGTCCACCAGGTCGATCTTGTTCACCGCCACCAGCCGGCACTCTCCCAGGCGGGAGGCCACGAACCGGTCGCCCCGACCCACGGGGGCGGTGGCATCCACCACTAAGACGTCCACGTCGGTGCCTCCCAAGGCAGACGTGGCCGTGTCGTTGAGGCGTTGGCCCAACAACGACCTGGGCTTGTGGATGCCTGGGGTGTCGACGAAGACCACCTGGACGCCGGGGCGGTTGAGCACCCCGCGCACCTGATTGCGGGTGGTCTGGGGCTTGTCCGACACGATCGAGACCTTGGTGCCCAAGATGGAGTTGAGGAGGGTGGACTTTCCGACGTTGGGCCGGCCCACCACCGTGACGAACCCGGACCGCAACTCGGGATCAGCCATCCTGAGCGACCAGGCGGATGATGCGTACCCGTCCGATCCTTCGGCCTTGGACCTTTTCGGCCACCAGCCGGTGCCCGTCGCACTCGATGGCCTCACCCTCGGTGGGGATGTGGCCCAACAGGTTATAGACCAGTCCCCCCAGGGTGTCCCAGTCGCCTTCGGGCAGATCGGCGTGGAGGAGCTCGTTCACCTCGTCGATGGGCATGCGGGCATTGACCCGGTACTCCCCGTTGGCCAGGGGCTCAATGGCCGGCTCTTCGACGTCGAACTCGTCGACTATCTCGCCCACCAGCTCTTCGATCAGGTCCTCTAGAGTCACCACCCCGGCCGTGCCCCCGTACTCGTCGATGACGATGGCCATATGGAACTTGTCGATCTGCATCTCGCGCATGAGATCGGCTACCGCCTTGGTTTCAGGCACGAAGTGGGCCTGCCGGACCAGCTCCCTTACCGCCAGGTGCTCCTTGCCGTCCCGGTCGGCCCGCATGAGGTCCTTGGTGTAGACGATCCCCACGATGTCGTCGATCCCGTTCTCATAGACCGGGATGCGGCTGTAGCCGGCTGCCATGGCCACCTCGATGACATCGGCCACCCGGTCCCGCCCGGTGACCGCCACCATATCGGGCCGGGGCACCATGACCTCACGGGTAACCGTGTCGCCGAACTCGATGATGGAGCGGATCAGGGCCCGCTCCTCGCGCTCGATGACCTCCTCCTCCACGGCCACGTCGGCCATGGCCAGCAGCTCCCGCTCGGACAAGAAGTTCACCCGGCCTCCATCGGATCCGGGCAGGATCAGGTTGGAGATGCCGATCAGGACGCCGGCCAACACCCGGACCGGGGGAAAGCGGACCACGGCCTGGACCACCGGGGCGGCCCATAAGGCCGATCTCTCCGGATGGCGTACCGCCCAGTTCTTGGGCGCCGCCTCCCCCAGGACGAAGATGACCACCACCTCGAAGAAGGTGGCCACCGCCACGCCCAGGCCACCGAAGATGTGATCGGAAATGACGCCCACCAGGGTGGCGGCTACTAGTTGGCATACCAGCACCAACAACAGGATCGGGTTGAGGAATTTCTCCGGATGGCGGACCAGGTTGACCAAAATCCCAGCGCCGCGACGACCCTCAGCCTCCAGTGCCATGGCTTTGGCCCGATTGACCCGCACCAGGCTGGTCTCGGACAGGGCCAGGAAGGCCGACAGCACCAACAACACGATGATGACGATGACCAAGATGGTGTCGGTCGTACGCCACGACCGCAGTACGGCGAGCATCACGAGCCCTCGGTCCCATTTGCTGAGACATCGAGGTGGTCGTGGGCCTTGTGGAAGCGGTCCAACAGCTCTTTCTCCCTGGCCTCCATGGCCTCGGCCTGGGCCTCTTCTTGGTGGTCCATGCCGAGGAGATGCAAGATCCCGTGCACCACCAGGAGGGCAAGCTCGTCGTCATAGGTCCCGGCGTGCTCGGGGGCATTGCGCATGGCCACCGCAGGGCAGATGACGATGTCGCCCAGCAGAGCGGGAACCTCGTGGTCCTCGGGAGGCTCCCAGCCCGGCCCGCTACCACCAGAGTCTGGCGATCGGCCGCTCGGGCCGGGCTCCGAATCGATGGGGAAGGCCAAGACGTCGGTTGGTCCGTCCCGGCCCATGAACCGCTTGTTGAGCTCTGCGATCGAGTCTTCGTTGACGAACAGGAGCGACAGCTCGGACTGGCCCCGCACCCCCTGGGCCAATAAGACATTGCGGGCCAGTGTGATCCACTCCAATGCCTGAACCGGCTGATCATCCTGCTCGTTGGCGGCAAAGACGTCGACGGCCATCAGACGGCTCGGCACCAGACGATCCCGATGGGGCAGCCAAGCTCCGATGCCGGGTCAGGCCCGGCGGCGAGAGTCGTCATCTCAAGCGCCGGTGAGCCCGGCCGAGACCCGCTGGGACCGCTCATAGGCGTCCACGATGTCGGCCACAATGCGGTGACGGACCACATCTCGACGGCCCAGGCGGACGAAGGCCAGACCTTCGATGCCGCGCAGCAACTTTTCGAGCCCGGTCAGACCCGAAGCCCTCCCGGCCAGGTCCACCTGGGTGTCATCCCCGGTGATGACCGCCTTGGAGCCAAAGCCGATCCGGGTGAGGAACATCTTGATCTGCTCTGGGGTCGTGTTCTGGGCCTCGTCGAGGATGATGAAGCTCGAATTGAGGGTTCGCCCGCGCATAAAGGCCAGGGGGGCGACCTCGATGGCGCCCTTGTCCATCAAGCGCTGCATCCCCTCGGGCTCGACCATGTCATAGAGGGCGTCGTAGAGGGGACGCAGGTAGGGATCGACCTTGGCCATCATGTCCCCGGGCAGGAAGCCAAGTCTCTCCCCGGCCTCTACCGCCGGGCGGGTCAGAATGATCCGATTCACCGACTTGCTCTGAAGAGCCTGCACGGCCAGGGCCACGGCCAGGTACGACTTGCCAGTGCCGGCCGGCCCAAGGCCAAAGGTGATGATGTTGTTGCCGATGGCGTCCACGTAATGCTTCTGGCCTGTGGTCTTGGGCCTGACCATATGGCCTTTTGACGAGCGCAGGACCTGCGTGGTGAGGACCTGGGAGGGCGCCTCATCGGCCCGAACCATGTCTATGACCCGCCCTACGTTGGCCGGATCGAGCCCTTGGCCCGCCTCGATCATCACCACCAGTTCCTCGAACAGGCGACCGACCTCATCGGCCTGGGGTCCGTCCAGGGTGATCTCGTTTCCCCGGACAAGAATTCCGGTGGCGGGGAAGGCGTCCTCCACTAGGCGCAAGAACTCATCTCGGGGGCCGAGAAGGCCCACCATCAGATGGTTGCCGGGAACGTGGATCTTGGCCTGGGTCGCGGACACTTTGTGATCACAGGTTAGTGCGACTTGGCGGCGAGCCGGGGCATTGTACCGGGGTCAGCACCATTTCGACTGGAGTGGGGCAGCACAATGGTCTTCCATCCTGGTCGTGCTGTTCACAAATGCGACCGGATGCTGCGTTGGCGTGATCGGGAACTCCGACGCACTGAAATTGGTGGAAACAGCAACATGATCATCAAACCGGCCAGTCCGCCCCATACCGGAGCCGTGGCTGCCCATGCGGGCTTGCCCACCTGTATGGTCCCCGAGGGTCCACCAGCCATCGGGATTGCCGAAAAGGCAGGAGTAAAGGCCCGAACGGTCTCGGATCGAACGGCAGCCGGCGTGGGGCCCCGAACGGTGACCAGAGCCAGACCGGGATCCGCAAGAGCCTTGAACTGCACCGCCTGCAGGCAATTGACCCCGGTACCAGGAGCGATCGTATCGGGATTCGTAATCAAACTGCACAGGGTATGGACCAAGACCGATCCCTGGTACGGGCTGACAGGCTGCACGTCGTATGCGATTACCCACGGCGCCACGGTCTGGACCGACAGGGCCTCCGACGCGCTCGTCGGAACCGCCGAAAACAGAGCGAAGCCAAGGGCCACTCCCGTCGCCGGCACCAAAGAGCGAAGAAGCCACCTGCGTGGCATTGGGGTTGTTGTGCGTGGAACGCGTTCGGCGGCAGCCGTGCCGATTGCGGCAAGGATAATCAACCCCCACGGCGACTGGACAGTGTCCTGAAAGTCATACGTGACAGCGCCGGCGAATATCCCCACTATGCCCGCCAGGCAGGCAGCCCCTACCAGACGAGAACTGCTCTGCCGCGGGCTGCGCAAGCCCCGAGCCACTGTAGCTCCGGCCGTGACAAAGAGGCCGATCCAGGCAACCAGGCCAATCACGCCAATGGTCGCGTACATGAGCGCGTATGCGTTATCGAGACCACCGAAGGCCGAAGTGGTCCCACTAAAGCCGATCCCGGTAAGACGATGGTGGACAACCATTGCAAAAAGCACCGGCAGGCGGTTGAACCGTATCGACAGGGGATCGGTGGCGGCACCAACAGAAAATGCCTTTGTCAAGAGCGCCGGGTTAATGGCAAAAATGAGCACCGCAATACCCAGAAGTCCCAAAACCCATTTTCGGAGGGACCGATCGGCGCCACTACCTGCGACAAATAGGACAATCAGGATGGGAATTACAACTTCACTGCTGCGCGACCTGGTGAGTACAATGCCAAGAATAAGGGCGAGCGGAGCTATAAACGCGACTCGGGCCCAGATGCCGGAATGGCGGGCAGTGCGGACCGCGGCGTAAATCGCAAGGGGAACGTACATGGCAAGCACCCAGCCATATTCCAACGAGAACTGGGCGGCAACTTGAGGCCGGACGTGACCACCCCGCTTGGTGAGTTCGACCGCCCCTGCCCCCAGGTAGTTTGCCGGTAGATGCTCGAAAAAGAACAATGACCACCCTCGCCCGGTGATCCATTCCCCCACCGCTACAGCAACGGTCACGAGCAACATCGCAACCACAATCCGCACGACGCGCCACACTCCTATGGTGCGGAGAACGGCAAGAGTGACAACAAACAGGACGACGAGATGGAAGAGGTACAGCCAAGCATGGAGGTCCCCGGCGAGGGATGTACCGCGGGGGACAAGGATAACGCCATCGACCAATCCGACAATTAGCAACACAGCTAGCGCGGCATGTACCGGGCCCAGCGCATAGGCCGAACCCTTGGGCTCACCGGGCAGGCCTGACTTAAGGAGCAGGCGAAGGGCAAATACGTCTAGAACGGCCGCATCGACCAGCACGATATGCGGTGCACCAGGCACTACCAACGAGCCTGGCACCAGCAACCAGAAGGCCGCCAGGGTTCCAAAGGCGACCTCGATTGGGGCGGCTGACACAAGGACCAGTCCGACCAGGGTCAGCAGAAGGTCCCCGATTACTCCCACTGCAACTCAGGTGAGCAGGGCACGGTTGCGAACAAACTGGGTGATGACAAACCCCAGGATCAAGCCGATAATGGCGAGCACGATGGCCACCACGGCAGCTTGGGCGCCACTGGGACCAGAGGACACCGGAT
>JBOGIG010000116.1:0-4502 GCA_050742455.1 Acidimicrobiales bacterium | reverse complement strand
TAAAGACGTTCGCATAACTAGTTGACCGATCGGCACAAAGCAAGTCCCGTGTGGCGGAGGAACGCAAACGGCAGGTCATGGCTCCGACGCACCGCCTCGACGCCATCGGCAGCGCTGATCTCGAGTTCTTCGATGTACTTGGTACAGAGATTGGCCAGCGGGCCGCCCTTGAGGTACGCCCACATGCCTTCCAGCGGGTTCAACTCGGGCGCGTAGGCGGGCAGGCGGACGACCTCCAGCCAGTGCCGCTGTCGTTGCAGGTAGAGCTCCATGGCGGTGCTCCGGTGGCTGGGCAAGCCGTCCCAGATCAGGATCACCTGCTGGCCGCGGAAGTGACGCCGGAGCTGGCGCAGGAAGGCGATCAGGCTGGGCGTGTCGTAGGCGCCGGGCTGGGTGCCGAGCAGAACCCGGGCCCGGCTGCCGTCGGCTCGGTAGGCGAGCACGCCGGCCATCGAGGCCCGCTTCCAGTTGTAAGGATGGGTGAGGATCGGGGTCTGGCCGCGGGGCGCCCAGGTCCGGCGCAGGTTGGGGATCAGCGAGAGCCCGGTCTCGTCCTCGAAAACGATCCAGGCGCCCTTCGCGAGGGCCCCCTTTTTACTTCCGGCCAGGTCGTCTTGAGCCAGCCCTCGATCGCCTCCGGATCGCGTTCGAGGGCGCGCCGAGCCGGCTTCTGGAGTGACCAGCCCAGCGAGCGCAGCACCCGCCAGACGTGGCCCGGGTGGTACTCGACACCGGTCAGCCGGGCGATCACTTCGGCGACCCGCGCCAGCGTCCAGAGGTCGGTCGGGAAATGGTTGGCGAGGGCGCCCGCCAGGAGCGCCTTCTCGACCTTCTCCAGTTCCTTCTGGTCGAGCCTCGCCGGCCGCCCGGTCGGAGTCGCCTTGAGGGCTGCCATGCCACCCTCTCGCCAGGCGTGAAGCCAGGTGGTCGCGCTCTGTCGGGAAACCTCCAGGCGACGCGCCACCTCGGCCGGGGTCTCGCCCTCCCGAAACATCGCGACCGCCTTCCGGCGGCGCTGCTCGAGGGCTTGATAGTCGCGTCGGGCCCGAACTGTGCGGGCTCGGCTGCCGGTGCTGGAACCGTTGCGAAGACGTGAAGTGGGACGCATGCTCCATGATCCCACGAATCCCCGCTCTTGTCAAGTAGTTATACGAAGCTCTTTAGGCTCGAAAATCCAACCACTCCAAGTGCAAGTGAAAGGCGGGGCTAGGACCAGGAGGCCCCGGGTTCGATTGGCGCCGAGTCGGTCAACTTGCGCCCGCCGAAGCCCCATTTCCAGCCCGGTTACCCAGCGCTTGAGCCACCCTCACGACCAAATACGTCCCGAACGCCAAGCTGGTGATGAAGAAGCTCACGGGATGCGGTGAGTAGTAAGCAATCGCCAGGCCCAGCCAGGTGAATGCAAGAGAGAGACCAACACCTGTCGCGATTGCGATCGAGGGCCGGCTGGTGAATCGGACAGCAATCGCGGCCGGGGTCACGATCAGGGCGAAGATCAGGAGCACCCCGACGACCTGAACCGCATCCGTGACCGCCAGCGCCAGAAGGGCCATGAAGATGATCGAGAGCGCGAGCGTCGGGACGCCCTTGGCCCGCGCCAGGTCCTGATCGACAGAAGCGAACAGGAGCGGCCTGTACAAAGCGACAAGCACGATTAGGGCGACCGCAGCTACGAACCCAGTGACAGCGACCTCCTGCACGCTGATGCCCAAGATCTCGCCAAACAGCAGTGCGTAAGCCTCCTGCGCGTAGCCCGTATATAAGGAGATGAAAAGGACGCCAAGGCCTAGAGTCCAGGCGAGGACGATGCCGATCGTCACGTCGCGGGCCCGGAGCCTGTCGCCGAGGGCGCCGATGGTCATCCCCGCGCCCATCGTGAAGGCAAGGAGGCCAAAGATCGGGTTGAGCGCAAGCACCACCGCACCGGTGGCGCCGGCGAAGCCAATGTGGGAGAGCGCGTGGGCCGCGAACGACGAGCTGCGCAGTACGACGAAATAGCCGATGACGCCAGCCACGATCGCCACCACCGTGCCGGCCACGAATGCGTTGACCATGAACTGGTACTGAAAGATCGCCGCGATGTCCTCTAACAAGTTCCAGCTGAGAGTGGGGGTGGTGTTGTTGACGACGAGAAAGAGGCTGCCGTCAGGCATGTGGATGCATCGCCTCTTCCTCCAGACCGGTCACGAACACGCGGCTATGCCGGTCTGTGAGCACATCGATCGGCGCCGAGTAGATGGCGGAAAGTGCGGCTGAGGTGATGATCTCGGCAGGCGAGCCCATTGCTGTCTTGCCGTTTGCTATGTAAAAGACGGCGTCGATGTGCGGCAGCAGTGGGTTCACATCGTGGGCGATCAATAGAACCGTCAGGCCGCGCTCGCGCACGACTCTCCCGATCACCTGCACGATCGCGCCCTGGTTTCGTACATCGAGGTGAGAGAGTGGTTCGTCCATCAGGAGCAGATCCGGCTGCCCGACCAGGCTGTGGGCAAGAAGCAGTCGCTGTTGCTCACCGCCGGAAAGCCGGCCAAGTGGCCGGTCCGCGTAGGCTCCGGCCTCGACCCATTCAATCGCGGCGTCTACCATTTGGCGCTTTCGGGCGCCGCCCGCCAGGGCGACGCCCCATCGATGCCCGTCTACGCCGAGTCCTATGAAGTCGCGGCCTCTGACCGAGAAGTCCGGATCGAACGTCGAGCTCTGCGGTATGTAGCCGATTCGGGGATCACCGGTTCTGGGTTTCGCGCCGAAAACCCTCAACTCACCCGCGGCCGGGGTGAGCTGCCCAAGCAGCAACTTGAAGAGTGTCGACTTGCCGGAACCGTTCGGCCCGAGCACCGCTGTGAAGGACCCTTTACGGATCGCGAACTGTGCGCCCGACCAGACCGTTTTTGAGCCGTACCGGACGCTAAGGCCGGACGCGGAGACGACCGCATCGTGAGAGGACCCGGTCGCGGGGCTCGTGCTCGGCGCGGCTTTCATTGCACCAAGGTGTCCGAATTGAGTGCGTTCTCTAGCGCGATCAGCTCACTGTCCTGCCATTCCTCAAACGTCGCGGTCTCCGGCTGCAAGGTCTCCGAGACGCCCACCACCGGGATCGACTGCTGGGTAGCCTCGATCTTCAGGTTGGTGGTGACGGCGGTCGCTGTCTGCACGTTGTAGACCAGCACTTTGATCGCTTTCTGAGCGATCTGGTTCTGAAAAGTGACCACCGTGTTCGCCGGCGGATCGTTGCCTTCAGCGATCGCTTGCATGAACTCGGGCGGCGAGATCAGGTTGAGGCCGAGATAACCCGCCATGTAGACAAAGATCGACTCAGTTGCACCGACTGGAGCGCCGGCGAATTTCTGCTTGATTTCGTTTAGACGCTGCATGTACGGCTGCATCGCCGCGGTGAATGCGGAGCGCTCCTGGTCGAAGTAGGAGGAGTCACTGGAATCCAATGACTTGTACTCGGCGGTGATCTTGTTGGCGACCTGAAGGACGTAGGTCGGGTTGTACCAGAAGTGCGGATTGTCGCCAGACTTCTTGCCGAGCAGGTCGGCGACGACCAGAAGCTTGCGACTCTGGTTGGGGCTGGCGGACAGCAGCTTCTGTCCCCAGTCGTCGTATCCGGCGCCGTTCAGGATCACCAGGTTTGCGGTCGCGAACGCCCGCGCGTCGTTGGCGCTGCTCTCGTACTCATGCGGATCTGCGTTCGGGTCTGTGACCACACTCTGCACCGCGGCCCTGGTCCCGCCGAGCTGGGAGGCGATGCTGCCCCAAAAGTTCTGGCCGGCGACTACCTGTAGCACGGAACCATGGGATCCGCTGGTCGACCCGCCTCCTCCGCATGCGACAGCCGCCGTCATCGCGACCGTCACCACAACCACGATCTGCCTCCGCACTGCCGCCACCTCCCTACAAAGCCCGTTTCGATCGACTTCCGCAACAGTATTGCACAACTAACATGCGCAATAAGAGTGCGATTACCCGGGTGCTTTGGGTATGATCGGGCTGTGCCAAGGCCAAGTCCGGTCACCGACGAGGTGAAGAGGCTCCTCTTATCCGGCGGCCGCCACGCTTGGTCGCTCGAGGAACTGCTGGAAGGAGTGCGTGCAACCCTCGGCGGAGCCGACCCCTCATCAGTATTCAGAGCGACGGTGGCCCTGGAGCAAGCTGGCGTGATTGACAGGATCGATCTAGGCGACGGCCGATCCCATTACGAGTTACGGGATGACCATCATGAGCACGTTCGCTGCGAGTCCTGCGGGCGGATCGCTGAGGTCCGGGGGTGTGTCGTCGACGACGCAAGCGCACGCATCGAGGCGAAGACCGGCTTTGTAGTGAGCGGCCATCAGATCGTGTTCATTGGCCTATGCCCCGAGTGCGCAGCCGCCTCGGCGGTCGGGTTGGCAGCTAGGAAGCAGCGAGCCGTCTCGTAATGGGACCTAAAGAGCTTCGTATAACTACTTGACAAGAGCGGGGATTCGTGGGATCATGGAGCATGCGTCCCACTTCACGTC
>JBOGIG010000115.1:0-1706 GCA_050742455.1 Acidimicrobiales bacterium | reverse complement strand
TTCCGTCCGATCCACCGGCTGGTGAGATTCTCGTGGAGTTGCCCGTCGACGGTCCCCGGGCCCTGACTGGCGTTCGGACTCCCCATGGCTACGTGCTGCGCGTCCACGGCATGTGCGACTTCATGGTGGACCTGGACCTCGGGGCGATCGAGTGCCGCCCCGAACCGGAGGCCGAGGCCGCCTACCTTCCCCTGTTCCTGGGCGGATCGGTGCTGGCCTTCGTGCTGGGACTTAAGGGCGAATGCGTCCTGCACGCTTCCACCGTCGAGGTGGGTAACGACGGGAGCGCCGTGGCCTTCGTCGGTGCGGCCGGGGTGGGCAAGTCCACCATGGCCGGCCTGGCCTGTGCATCGGGGGCGCGCTTCGTGGCTGACGACCTCCTGCGCCTGTCGCCTGGACCGCGTCCGGGGTGGATCGGGGGCGCAGCGGAGCTACGTCTGCGTCCCAATTCTATGGGGGCGGTGGACCCTACAGGGAGGGGCTGGGCCACCCGAGCCACGGTCGATGGCAGGGTGGCCACGACACCGCCGCGCAGCGCCGCGGCCAGTGGCCCCTTGAGCGCCATCGTGCTTCCCTGTCCCTCGCGCTCGGCTCCCTTCACAACTGTCGAGCGCCTCTCACCGGCCGACGCCCTCCTGGCTCTGACCCGGTTCCCCCGTCTCACTGTGTGGCGCTGTCCCCAGGCCTTGGAGGCCCAGTTCGATGGAACGTGGCGCCTGGCTCGCTCTGTCCCGGTTTACCTGGCCACGGTCCCGTGGGGGCCCCCGTTTCCCGATGGGCTCGGCCTTGAGCTGCTTTCTCTAATCGGAATCAATCTCCCCACCACCGGGGGATCGGGGGCGGCGGTGGGGGCCGAAGTCCGGTGAGGACGGGGTCATGACTACCTCACCGATCCAGGGTCGTACCCCCGGCGCCATGGGACACGCCGTGGCCGCTCCGCCCGCCCCACCCCTGCTCGGCACTCCCCTGGAGCCCTACCGCCTGAGTCCCTTGGAAATCGCCTGGGGGTGGGTTGGTGGCGGCCTCATGGGGCCAGTCCAAGACGTCGAGAATTCCAGTAGGGGAGTGATCGGTGCAATGGAGGCGGCGCTGCTACCCGCGCTGGTGCGCACCCCTTGCCTCATCCAATTCTCCGGCGGCAGGGATTCATCGGTGATATTGGCCATCGCTCTGCGCCTGGCCCGTAAGGAAGGCCTGGACCTCCCCATCGCCGTAACCCAGCGCTTCGTGGGAATCGAAGAGGCGGACGAGGACGCCTGGCAGGAATCTGTCGTTCGCCACTTGGGGGTCAGGGACTGGGAGCGGGTTGCTTGGCGAGATGAGCTCGACATCGTGGGACCTATCGCCGGTCCGTCCCTGGAGGCCCGGGGTCTGGTTTGGCCGACCCTGGCCCATACCCATTGGCCGCTGATAGAGCAGGCCAATAAAGGATCGCTGGTCACCGGCGAGGGCGGGGATGAGGTGCTGGGCCAACGGCGTGCCTCCGTAGCTCGGGCCCTCGTGGCCCATCCCAGGCGCAACCTGAGGCAAATGGTTCCCGCCACCTCCGCGGCCATCGCCCCACGGATGGTCCGTACCAGGGAGCTGAGGAGGCGCTACGACAAGAGCCTGGCCACCCCGTGGCTGAGACCCGAGCCCCGGGCCGCTCTCCTCGATGTTCTGGCTCGTGATCAGGCCGCCGAGCCATTCGACTGGCGCCAGGCCAT
>JBOGIG010000114.1:0-10684 GCA_050742455.1 Acidimicrobiales bacterium | reverse complement strand
CCGTCGCCCCCAGATCCGTCGCCCCCGGCACCGTCGTCGCCCTCATCGCCCGCTCCGTTGGCCCCGTGACCGTTGCCTTGGGCATGGCTGGGGTCGGGGAACTCGATCATGTCGGGCAGTTCCTCAGGCTCCAGCTCCACAACACCGTCGCCCGGTCGGGGTTCCGACAACACCGTCGAATAGCCGCCGTCGGCCGATCGCACCACGACGTTGGCCCGCTTGCGCCGGCCCGCGTTCGATACCCCGGACAGCTCCCGACAGATCTGATAGGTGACGAGGCCCACCACGGGCGGCACCACGAAAAGGAGGATACGCCCGGCCACAAGGATGACGTTGAGCGAGATGCTGAAGTAATTGGCCAGCACGTCGGTGGAGCTGGCGAAGAACAACACGATTGTCAGGGCGAACAGGCCGGCACCTATTGCAGTGCGCACCGGGCGGTCACGCGGCCTGTCCAACAGGTTGTGCTCGGTCTTGGACTCCTTGGTGAAGAAGTCCTCGATCCAGGGCCACAGCAACAGCGGGGTGAATATCAGTCCTGGCAACAAGACGGCCGGGAAGAAGGCGTTGGGGATCATGTGACCAAAGGCCACCGTCTCCCAGCTCGGCATGAGGCGCAGGGCCCCGTCGAGGAACCCCATATACCAGTCGGGCTGGACGGCGTAGGAGACCTTGTAGGCCTGATAGGAGCCGTATAGCCAGATGGGGTTGATCTGGGCCAACCCGCCCAGGCCGGCCAATCCGCCCATGACCATGAAGAACAAGCCGTTGGTCTTGGCCAGGAACCCGGGCCAAATAGGCGTGCCCACCACGTTGTGCTGGGTCCGTCCCGGCCCGGGGAACTGGGAGTGCTTCTGACGGAACACCAGGCCCAGGTGGGCCCCGATGAGAGCCACGATGATGGCCGGGATGACCAGTATGTGCAGCATGTAGAAGCGGGGAATTATCTGGTCGCCCGGGAAGTTGCTCCCGAACAGCAAGAAGGCGGCCCAGCTCCCCACCACCGGAATGGACAACACGATAGAAAAGGCGATGCGCAACCCGGTGCCGGAGATGAGGTCGTCGGGCAGCGAGTAGCCGATAAAGCCGTTGACGATGGCCAGGATCAACAGGATGATGCCCAGCACCCAGTTCATCTCCCGGGGCCGGCGGAAGGCCCCAGTGAAGAACACCCGGCACATGTGGGCCACGATGGCGGCAATGAAGATGTTGGCCGCCCAGTGGTGCATCTGGCGCATGACCAGACCGCCCCGTACCCCAAAGCTCAGGTTCACGGTGGAGGCATAAGCCTCCGACACCTTCTGTCCATGCAGGGGGAGATAACTGCCGTGGTAGATGACCTCATGGGTGGACGGATTGAAAAAGAACGACAGGTAGACGCCGGTCAGCAAAAGGACCACGAAGGAGTAAAGGGCGATCTCGCCCAGCATGAAGGTCCAGTGGTCAGGGAATATCTTGTTCAGGCTGGTCCGGGCGAAGCGCGACACTCCCAGGCGGTCGTCGAACCAGCGACCCACCTGATCGATCATGCCCGCTCCCAAAAGCCCGGCCCGACCGCCTCGTGGTAGTCACTCTGGGCCACCAGGTAGCCCTCGGCATTGATCTTGAGAGGCAATTGGGGCAGGGGCCGGGGGGCAGGACCGAACACCGGCTGGGCCCCCTCCAACACCTTGAACAGGGACTGGTGGCAAGGGCACAACAGCTCCTGGAGTTGGTGCTCGTACAGGCCCACCGGGCACCCGGCGTGGGTGCATACCTTGGAGTAGGCCACGTAGCCCTGGGGGGCCCACGTCTCGCGTCCCGGCTTGGTCACGATGTCGGAGTTGCCCACCCGGATGAGCACGGTCTGGGACAGGGCCCCCCCGGGGTCGTTCTCGGGAAATACGGTGACCAGGCCGCCCACCTCGATATCGGCCACATTGACTGGCTTACCTTGCGCCGTCACCAGGCGGGCATTGGCCCGCCAGGTGGTGTTGTAGAGAATCTTGCCCGGCTTGGGGCCCAAGGACTTGAGGGGAAACAGGGCCAGCAGGGAGAACGCCCCCAGGGCCAGGCCCATGAGCTTGCCTAAAAAGCCCCGCCGCTCGACGGCAACGGCCCCCCGGGAGAAGGTCTTGGCAAAGATCTGCTTGTCCTCTTCGGACGTGGGGAGCACCTCGCGCTCCTCCATGAACGGCCCCCGGGGCATCAGGTACTTGCCCCACGCCGTCATGCCGAAGCCGAGCGCCCCCAGTCCTACCAGGAGACACACCCCCTCGACTTGAGGCTGGCCCCCCCGCCAGTAGGTGACGCCCAGGATGATGAACGCAATGGTCGACAGTACGAAGGCCACGGCGATGATCAACTCCACTCGCCGGGGGTCCTTGGCCAGGGGCTCCAGGCGAGGATCGGGGTAGGCCTGCCGGTAGGCCGAGGCCATCTCGTCGACAGCCATGGGCTCGATCGGGGCCTGGTCCCGTCCGGCGCCGGATTGGTGTTGCTCGGTCAAGCTCGCTCTCCAATCCAGAAGGTGATCAACATCAACCCGCCCAGGCCGATGAGGATGCCGACAAAGCCTTCCGTGACCGGACCCACGTGGCCCAGCCCGGCGCCACCCCGGTCCTTGGGATGCTGCAGATAGGTGACGTACTTGGCGATGTCATTGGCCTGCTGATCGGATATGGAGCCGGTGGCAAACGGTGGCATATTACCTGGCCCGGTGCGCAGGGCCTCGACTATCTGGGTCGGCGAGGCTTGGCTCAGCGAGGGGGCGAACGTGCCCGAGGCCAGGGCGTCTCCCGCACCGGTGATGGTGTGGCAGCCGGCGCAGTTGAGGGTGAACAGGTTCGAGCCCTGGGCCAGATCGGCATTGGTGATGTCCACGCTGGGGATGACGGGTCCGCCCGGGCTCAACGAGTTCACGTAGTGGTCGATGGCCAGGACCTCGGTCCGGGAGAAGCGGACTGGCTTGCGCACGGCCTGGACCGAGGAGTCCGACAAGGGCATGCGCCCGGTGCTGACCCAAAAGTCGATGGTGGCCGAACCCAGGCCCAACAGGTTGGGTCCTCGCTGGGTGCCCGAAGCCCCCAACCCATGGCAGCTAGAGCAGTTGGACACAAACAGGGTCTGGCCCAGGCGCAATTGCGGGTCGGTCGGCGTGGGCGGGGCGGCTCCCCCCACCACGGTGGAGTCGGCCGTAGGGGCCAGGCCGGGAGCGGGCGAGGGGGAGGTGGACCCGACCAAGGTGGTGGAGGTGGCCGGAGGATAGAGCGATGGTGAAGTGGCCTGGGCCGACGAGCCCGAGAACAGCACGAGGCCTGCCCCCAGCGTGAGGGCGACCACGGCGCCGGGCAATGCGTAGCGGGTCTTGGTTCTCATTTGAGTAGGAACAGGGACGCGTACAGGCCGATCCAGACGATGTCTACGAAGTGCCAGTAGTAGCTGATGGACTGGAACACGGCGACCTCTCCAGGATCACCCTTGGGACCGGCCATCCGGCCCAGGAGGCCGATCATGGCCATCAAGCCAATGAAGACGTGAAGACCGTGAAGGCCGGTCATGACAAAGAACATCGATCCGAAGGCGTTGGTGGAGGTCGAGAAATTGACCGTCCCCCACTCCACGGCCTGGTTGGCCAGGAATGCCGCCCCCATGACGAAGGTAAGCACCACCCACCACCGAGCCGATCTGCGCCGGTCGTACTCTTCCTCCCACAGGGCCTTTTGCATGGTCACCGACGACAGCAACAAGACGAGGGTGAACATGCCGGACTGGAAGATGTCGAGCTTGATGCCGTGCGGGGGCCACACGCCGCCAACGGTGTCGTGGGCCCGGATGGTGAAGTAGGCGGCGAACAGGCCCGAGAAGAACATCAGCTCCGAGCCGAGCCACACGATGGTGCCCACCCCCAGCATCGAGGGCTTGTTGGAGTGCACCCGCACGGGCCTGGAATGGCTCGTCGAAATCGGTGGGTCGACTGAGATGGCCTGGCTCACAGCCCCTTTTCTTAGTCCAAGGCGACCACCCTTGACACATCGAGAGCGCCCGTCATCGGAAAAGCGGCGGAGCTGGGAACATAATCCCAGCTAGAAGCTGGTTTTGTCCGTGGCCAGAACGGGGGCCAGAGCGGCGGGAAGGAGCCCGGTGTGCACGACGCTGAGCTTGCGGGTGGCCCGGGTGAAGGCCACGTACAAGGTGCGCAGGGCCTGCACCGCCTCGTCGGCTACCAGCCCCGGCTCTACCACGATCACGTGGTCGAACTCCAGGCCCTTGACCAGGTCGGGCGTGACTACGGTGACCGGGGCGTCCAAGCCGTCCCTGGCCGCGTCGGCCACCCTGATCCCGGCCTCCTCCAGGGCGACAAGGACCACTTCGGCCAGAGAGGCCGGGACTATCACCCCCACCGTGCCGTAGCCGACACCAGCGGCGGCCGAACCGGCCGCCTCGACGACGGCGGCTATCAAGCGGTCAGGCTCGACCTGCTCGAAGAAAGGCTGGTCTCCGGTGGTGCGAACCGAGCGGGGCATCCTCAGCCGGGGATCAGCCGCGGCCAGGACCCGACCGGCCAGCGCCATGACCTGGGCCGGGGTCCGGTAGTTGACGGTCAACTCCACTAGGCGCCCCTCCCGGTTGACATCAAGCTCGGCTACCACCTGGTCCCAGGTGGTTGGAGCTCGGGCGCTGGTGGCCTGGGCCAGGTCCCCCACCAGGGTGATCGATCCCGAGATCGACCGACGACCCACCATCCGCAATTCCATGGGCGACAGGTCCTGGGCCTCGTCCACCAGGATGTGCCCGTAGGCCGGAGGGCCGTGGGCCTCGTCGCCCGGATGAACCGGCCCCAGCAGACAACGGGCCTCATCTAGCAGGGCCAGGTCGGCTCGAGTCCATTCGATGTCGTCCAGGGCCGAGGATCGGGGCCGGAACAGGGCCTGGATCTCGTGGTCGTCGAGCCACTCCTGCCCGGCCAGGGCGATGAGAGCCGGAGCCCCGAACAAATCATGCAAGAGCTCTTCGGGATGCAACCTGGGCCACATCCGATTGAGCGCCTCGATCAGCTCGGCCCCCCGCCCCAGGGCGTGGCCGAACTCCTCGATGGACAGCTCCGCCCTCTCATTGTCCGAAAAGTACAGAGCCGCCGAGCGCTCGTATACCCGGTGGAGCTGGCGCACGAGCAAGCCCTTCACGTACCGGTGCCGGGCATTGTGGGGGCCACCTCGGCTCTTGGCCCGTTCCACCACGGCGGCGGTGATGTGGCGCCCCAGGCGCAGGACGTGAGCTCCAAATGGAACCTCCAGGTCCCGGGCCAGCCCCCTCTGCCGATCGGCCAGGGCCTTGGCCAGGACCTTGGCCATGCGGGCTTCTCCCTTGAGGGCGGTCAGGCGGGGGTTCTCCGCAGCCTTTATCCTCACCCCCGACACCAAGCCTTCCACCGTGGACAGGGCCACCCCAGTCTCGCCCAGGGATGGCAGGACCTGGGCTATGTATCGGAGGAACACCTGGTTGGGGCCGAGGACCAGCACCCCCTGGTTCTCCAGGGGAAAGCGGTGGGTGTACAGAAGGTAGGCGGCCCGGTGAAGGGCGACCGCCGTCTTGCCCGTGCCCGGGCCTCCCTGGACCACCAGCACTCCGGGCAGGGGTGCCCGGATGACCTCGTCCTGCTCGGCCTGCACGGTGGCCACGATGTCGCGCATGTGGCCGGAGCGGGACCGCTCCAGGGCAGCCAACAGGGCACCCGGACCCACCGTCTGGTCGTCCTCGGCCAGGACCGAGCCCCCTTCGGGGGATCGGAGGGAAAAGACCTCGTCCTCGATGCCCACCAGGCGCTGATCCTCGCTGGCGAAGTGGCGCCGGCGTAGAAGACCCATGGGGTGGCGGCCGGTGGCCCGGTAGAAGGGCTCGGCCACCGGTGCCCTCCAATCCAGCACCAGGGGCTCGAGGTCCTCATCGGCAACGGCCAGGCGGCCTATGTAATAGACATCGTCGGGAGAGTCGGTCCGGCCGAATACCAGGGCCTGGCGACCGATGTTCAGCTTGGCCAGGCGGCGCAGGCCGGCCTGGACGATCACCTCCCTTTCCTCCCGGGCCTGATGGGTGCCCCCCCTCCCACCATCCATCACCGAACCCATCATTTTCTCGGCCGAGGCGCGCATATCTGCCAGCCGCTCGTAGGCTCGGTCCAAATAGGCCTGTTCGGCCTTCAGGTCGGGGTGTGGTTCCACTTTGGGTGAGGCCCCCACGCCCCCGAAGGAGGCTCAGGAGGGGAATGAAAATGATAGTGCCCCTGTCGTGGCAGGTATCGTCGATTGAGTGTCAAGCTCCCTCACATCGTGATCTCGGTGGCATCCTCCCCCTTTCTCCAGGCGTGCCGGGGCCTGGACAGCGATCACACTCCGGTGTGGTTCATGCGCCAAGCCGGTCGTGCCCTTCCCGAGTACCGGGCCATCCGAGGCGATGGCGGGATCCTCGACGCCATTTCGCGCCCTGACCTCGCCGCCGAAATCACCCTGCAGCCGGTACGCCGTTACGGCGTGGACGCCGCCATATTGTTCTCCGACATCGTGGTGCCGGTGGCCGCCATCGGTTTCGGCGTCGACATCGTGCCGGGTCGGGGCCCGGTGATCGAGCGACCATTTCGTTGTGCCGAGGACCTGGCCAGGCTCCGTCCGTTGGAGCCTGAAGCCGACACCCCCTACGTGATCGAGACGGTGCGCATCCTGGCCGGGGAGCTCGACGTCCCCCTGATCGGCTTCGCCGGGGCCCCCTTCACCGTGGCCAGCTACCTGATCGAGGGAGGTCCCTCCCGGACCTACGCTTTGACCAAGACGTTCATGCGGACCGAGGAGTCCACCTGGCGTGCCCTACTCGACGCCTTGGCCGACCTGGCGCTCGTTTCGCTCCGCTCCCAGGTCCGGGCCGGGGCGCAGGCCGTCCAGCTCTTCGACAGTTGGGCCGGGGCCCTGTCGCCAGGAGACTATGAATCCCTGGTACTTCCCTACAGCCGCAAGGTCTTTGAGGGTCTGGCAGATCTTGGCGTGCCTCGGATCCATTTCGGAGTGGGGACGGGAGAAATCCTGCACCTCATGGCCGATGCCGGAGCAGACGTGGTGGGGGTCGACTGGCGCGTTCCCCTGAACGAGGGCCGGGGACGCATCGGCCAGGATCGGGCCATCCAGGGAAACCTCGATCCCGTTACCTGCCTGGCCCCCTGGCCGGTGGTCCGGGCCCAGGCGGACCAGATCCTGGACCTCAACGATGGTCGGCCAGGGCACATATTCAACCTGGGCCATGGCGTGCTGCCCGAGACCGACCCAGATATCCTGACCCGACTGGTCGAGCACATCCACGCCCGCGGCCCGCAAACGAGGTGACGAGCCCACCCGAGATCGGCGTGTTGGTCATGTCCTACGGGACGCCGGCAACCGTCCCTGACATAGAGACCTACTACACCCACATCCGTCGGGGCCGCGCTCCGTCGCCCGAGCAGCTTGACGATCTCAAGAGGCGCTACCAAGCCATCGGCGGGCTCTCGCCCCTGGCTGCCATGACCACCCGGCAGGCACGCGGCCTGGCCCGGGCCTTGGAGCAATCCCACCCAGGCCGCTACCAGGTGGCCGTGGGGTCCAAGCACTCCCCACCTTTCATAGAAGACACGGTGGCTGACCTGGCTCGGCGGGGCGCGGCCCGACTGGTCGGGGTGGTGATGGCTCCCCATTACGCCAGGGCCAGCGTGGGTGAGTACCTGGAGCGAGCGACATCGGCCGCCGGCCGCCTCGGCCTGCCCATTGCCACCATCGCCGGCTGGCACCTGGACGACGGGCTCATCAGCCTCCTGGCGACCAGGCTGACCGAGGCGCTGGGCACCTTGGCCCCCGAGGCGGCCCAGACCTGTCCGGTGCTGTTCAGCGCTCACAGCCTCCCGGTCCGGGCCACGGGAGCGGATGCGGCGGACACGGCGGGCATGGTCAGCGCGGGAGCGGACACGGCGAGGCCGGCCTCCTATCCCGAACAACTGGCGGCCACGGCCCACGCCGTCGGTCAACGGGCGGCGGTGGGGCCGGACCGGGTTCGCCTGACCTGGCAGAGTGCCGGTCGCACCCCCGAGCCGTGGATCGGCCCCGACATCAGCGAGACCTTGGGAGAGTTGGCCGCCCAGGGCTACACCGACGCCGTGGTGTGCCCGGCCGGGTTCACCTCCGATCACCTCGAGATCCTCTATGACCTCGACATCGAGGCCCAGGCCCGGGCCCGTTGCCTGGGCATCAACCTGGTGCGCACGAGATCTCTCAACGACGACCCCGACCTAATGGCGACCCTGGCCTGCCTGGTGGTGCAAGCAAGATGAGCCGACCGACCTACATCGTGGTGGGAGGTGGAATTTCCGGCCTTGCCGCCGCTTGGGAACTGTCCGGGTATGGGGGGTCCCCGAGTCCAAGGGTGGTTGTCCTTGAGGGATCGGACCGACTGGGCGGCAAGATTGCCAGCGTCGACTTCGATGGCTCCCGGATCGAAGCCGGGCCCGATGCCTTCCTGGCCCGGGTCCCCCACGCCGTGGACCTGTGCGCCGAGCTGGGTCTGGCGGACGAGCTGGTCAGCCCGGCCACCACGAAGGCCTACGTGTGGTCACGTGGAAGTCTTCGAACCATCCAGTCGCCCAGCATCATGGGCATTCCCACGACCGCTCGGGCCATGGCCCGCACCGACGCCATTTCCGTGCGGGGTCGCCTGCGGGCCGAACTCGACCTGATCCTGCCCCGGACCCGACACCCAGGCGACAACGCCGATCGTTCCGTCCATGAGGCACTCGCCGCCCGATTCGGTCGGGAGTTCGCCGAGTCGGTGGCAGGGGCACTGGTGGGCGGCATCCACGCCGGGGACCCGACCCAGCTGAGCCTGGCAGCCACCGCCGTACAGATCGACGCCGCTGGCAGAACGCATCGCAGTTTGATGAGGGGTCTGAAGGCCCAGGGCCGGGCAGCACTCCTCAACTCCCAGGGCCCGGCAACACTTGGGTCCGAGGCCTCGCTACCACCCAACGGCCCGGGTCAGCCTCCCGTGTTCCTGGCACCGAAGGCGGGAATGATCGCCCTGGTCGAACGCTTGACCGAACGACTCGAGCACCGGGGGGTAGAGATCCGCACCGGGGCGCCGGTAGAAGGCTTGGCACGCCAGGGTCATTCGTGGGTGCCCGTGCTCCACGCCCGGCCGCCACTTGCTCCTGGCCTGGCCGGTGCTGGCCTGGCCGGTGCCGGCCTGACCAGTGCGGACCCGATCGGTGCCGGCCCAACTAGTGCGGACCCGATCGGTGCCGACCCGATCGGTTCCGGCCCGATCGGTGCCGACCTGGGTGCGGATTGCCTGGTTGCCGATGGCCTGATCATCGCCACACCGGCCCGGGATGCGGCGCTACTCCTTGAGGCACACTTCCCCCGGGCGGCGACCAAACTTGCCGGTGTGGACCATGCGTCGGTAGCCCTGGTCAACCTCTGCTGGCCCAGCCGGGCCGTTGCCCGGCCTTTGGATGCCAGTGGCTTCCTCGTTCCGGCCACCAGCGGCCGGCTCATGACGGCGTGCACCTGGACTTCGACAAAATGGCCCCACCGGGCCCGACCCGATCATGTGGTCATGAGGGTGTCGGTGGGCCGGTTCGGGGACGACCGGGCACTGGCCATGACCGACGAGGCACTGGCCGAGGTACTGCAGAACGAACTGGTCGAGGCCGGGGTACTGCAACCGGGAGCCCCCGGACCAACGACCTGTGTGGTGGTGCGATGGCCCGACGCGTTCCCCCAGTACAACGTGGGCCATCCGGAGCAGGTACGGTCCATCGAGGCCGAAGTTGGAGGTGCGGGGAACCTGGTCCTGGCTGGTGCTGCTTTGAGGGGAGTGGGCATCCCGGCCTGCATCGACAGCGGGCGCCGGGCCGGGCGGACCCTGCTCGAATATTCGGCCAAGTCCCGTCGGGCCGGGAATCAGTCGGCCAAGCTGCGTTCGGGTAACGGCCCGTAGGCGCCGAAGACCACGAGGTACCCTCCCGGGTCCCCATCCCAGTTCATGGCCCGGATCTGGTCGGCGCTGCGGCGGGACGACAACGCCCGCAACAGGTCATGTCGTGAAGCTGTCACCGTGGTCAGAGCCTCTCCTGGGCCCACGACCCATTCCTCGTGACCCGCCTTGAGACACAGGGCGCCGAGACCGGCGCCGTCCAATCGAGTGCCGAGGGCGGCCACCTGGTACTGCAATGCCACGTCGTACTCCGGGGTGTCCCGACCGCCACGGTCGCCGCACGCGGCTCGGACATCGTGCTCATGGGTGATGAGGTCACCCACAGCCAGGTTGGCGATCTCGGGAGGGAAACCGGCCAGCAATTGCTCAAAGGGGGGACCGGCCTCGGACCACTCGGTCAGAAGATCGTCACAGGATCTGCCTCGGCGCGATTCGACCTGGGCCTGGGTCCACGGTGCAGACCCAACGCCGTCGAGCCGTCCGGCAACCACGTCGGTAGCGCTGCCTACCAGGTGGGCCAACACATCATGGACATTCCACTCGGGGCAGGCCGGGACCATTCGCCGAACGTCCGCCGAGGAAAGCGAGGACACGAACGCGCTCACCCGACGCCGGGCCCCGCCATAGGCGCTACAGGCAGCGGCCGGAGGGGTTCCCCCCTCCGCTTCGCCCACCGGGTCATTGATGGTCATTCGTCAAA
>JBOGIG010000113.1:0-2863 GCA_050742455.1 Acidimicrobiales bacterium | reverse complement strand
AGGTTGTGACGTCCAACGGCACGATCATCGAACTCTTGGGGCTCAACGGCCAAGGGCCGGGGGCCGACCAGGCTCATATCTCCTGTCACCACATTGATCAGCTGGGGTATTTCGTCGATTGCAAAGCGCCTCAGCAGCGCGCCAACGGAAGTGACACGGGGGTCGGCCTGCATCTTGAACAGGAGGCCGGACGCCGAATTCTGCTGGTCAAGACTGGACCTCGAGTCGTGCGCGTCTACGACCATGGTGCGCAACTTCCACATCCTGAACACGTTGTTGTGACGACCGACCCGCTCCTGCCGGTAGAAGATCGGGCCCCTGTCCTGGATACGTATGGCCAACGCTGCCAGGGCCAGAACGGGTGAAACCAGGATCAGTCCGATTGACGCCGCCGTGATGTCGATGAGTCTCTTGGACCAAAGTCGTCCCGTCATGGGTCCCGCAGCATTCAGTGTGTCCACCGGAACATCTCCGATCCGGCGAGCGGACGTCCAACGGTGAATCGATGTGCCGGGTGCCACAACGCTGACACTGGCCCTGCCTCTTGCTGCCGCCTCCAAGACATGTCCGTCTGCCAGGGCGGAGACTGACGACAAGCCGATGAGGACGTGGTCGATCTCGGCGAGGTCCAACTCTCGGTGCCGGTCAGGAATCCCGGCACCTGCACCGGCATCGAGCACATCGGTCTTCCGGCGCCGAGCCGACACGTTCTGGGCCCGGCAGAACTCCAGGCCGGAGTCAGGGAACGTCCTCAGCTTCGTGGCCAGGCGAGCGGACTCCACGGCGTCGGCCAACACCAGGGTCCGCTCCAAGCCCTTGCCCTTCCTGCGGGATATGCCGACAAAGACCCAGGCCACTATCCGCAGTGCCACCAGTCCCCCGGCCATGGCCAGAGTCATTTGAAACGAGTCTGTCCAGTGCGGTTCCAACCCGGCGCTTCCCCAGGTCACGAACGTCACCACAGCCACCGGCAGGAGGAGCAGGCGCACGTACCACATGTATCCCTGGCTGGCCACTGGACTGCGGAATCTGTACACGCCGGTGATGGCGGCTATCACCAGCCAAATGAAAACCGCCGCTGCGGCCTTCGTGACGCTGCCCAGGAAGGCCAGGGCCGGGCCGCCGGCAAAGACGATGTCGGCCATCACCGTGGCCACGGACCACCGGCTGGCCTGGATCAGGGTCAAAGATCGGTCGGCGATGCCGGTTCCCACGCGGGGATGGCGAGCCGCGGTTGGGACGTGGAGCTCCAACTGGCGGGCATAGCCGTGGGCCAGAGCAGACCTGATGCCGGTCCCGTAAGAGCCGCTGAAGGCGTCGACCTCGACGCGACTACTCAGCTGGGGTCCTGATTTGTCGACCAAGTGGTGGCCCATGGTTCGCGTCTGGCTCATACTCGATGCCCCCAACGTCATGAATGGCGTCTAATTGTTGTGATCTCAAGATTCAGGGCCCGGCCCCACCAGTTGCCGAGTTATTTCGGTTTGCTGCGCCCTTCTAATTGTCCTTGACAATCAATTCGCCCTTCGAGACAAGTATTCCTCCCCCGAATGGGGCAAAACACCCTCAGCCCTCAGGTGGCTGCCGGCCCACGGGCCAACCCATGCGATGGCCCCCCATGACGTGGAGGTGAAGATGATCGACGGAGTTGAGGGCGTCGGGGCCCACGTTGAAGATGAGACGGAATCCGCTCTGGTCGATCCCTTCGCTACGACTCACCTGTTGGGCCAAGGCGATCATGGCCATCAGGACCGGCCCGTCCTCGTCCGTTAGGTCGGCCGCCGTTCGGATGTGGCGGCGGGGCACGACCAGCACGTGGCTGGGGGCGGCCGGGGCGATGTCGCGAAAGGCATAGGCCATCTCGTTGGAGCCCACCTCGGCTGACGGGACATCGCCGGCGACGATCTGGCAGAAAAGGCAATCGGTCATTTCATTACGCTGGCAGTACGCCGGCCACGCCGCAATCTGGGATCGCGGGGCCAGGATCGGCCGGCCCCAAGACTCTAGGATCGGGCCGTGGCCGACGATCAGGACCCCGACGTCGTCCTGGCCCGTTGGCGAAGTGACGCGGCCGATCTCGACTCAGCCTCGGGCCGGGCCCGCCGAGCTGAAATGATGCGCCAGGCGGCTCAGGAGAGCGACTTCGCCGACCTGTTGTGCGACCTGGCCGAAGGACGGTTCCCGGTGGTGATACATACCGCGGCCGGTCGGCGCCACCAGGGCATCGTTTCAATCGTGGGCGCCGATTTTCTGGAGTTCCGCAGCATCGATAACGAGGGTCGCCGGATCGTCCCGCTGGCCCAGGTCATATCGGTCCGCCGATCACAAACGGGACCGATCGCAGGTTTGGGACCCCACAGGCCGACTCGGCCTCAGGTTCGCCTGGTCGAGGTACTCGAGGACCTGGCCCAGGAGCGAGGGCGCATTGCTGCATGCACCATCGGCGACGACAGCGAGGCGGTGGTGGGCACGTTGCATTCGGTGGCCGCCGACTTCTTGGTGGTCGACCTCGACGGGCCGACCAGGACTCGCGTCTACTTACCCTTGGCCTCGCTGGCCGAACTGGCCGTCTTGGGTTCGGGATAGAGGTGCTCCAGGCTGCCCGGCGCGATACGACACTCGGAGATGAACTGAGAGACGTCTTCTTCCTTCAAGCGGATCACCCGTCCGAATTTGTACGCCGTGAGCCGGCCCTCGTCGATAAATCGGTACAAGGTCCGTAGCGTCACACCCAGGTGGTCGCAGGCTCGCTGGGTGCTCATCCAATTGATCTCGGTTGCCATACCATCATGATACGGCACGAGCACTTCGATCTGGTGCATTCTCATGGCGTTTGATTGCCAGTCACTTCCACTTGATCACA
>JBOGIG010000112.1:0-3070 GCA_050742455.1 Acidimicrobiales bacterium | reverse complement strand
TCGCCTTGGGCTCAGGCCTGCTCGACGGCATCGGCTATGTCGCCGGATTCGACGCCAACCCGGCCGACTGCCCCGACACGTTGTTGCTCGGAAGCGCCTATGCCGACGGGAACTACTTCTACGGCGGCTGTGTCAACTATTTCGGGTCCAGCACCTGGCCCGGGGTCGATCCCTGGACCGCTCCGTGACCGCGGCGGGCTTTCTGGCCGCCTGCGCCGTGACGGTCGCGCCGTGACGGTCGCGCCGTGACCTCACCGGCGGACGGCCCCTTCGACGTGGTGATCGTGGGCTCTGGCGCAGGGGGAGGCATCGCCGCATTCGTTCTGGCCAACGCTGGGGCCCGGGTCCTGGTGCTGGAGAAGGGGCCCTGGGCCACTCCGGCCGACTTCGGCGATGACGAGTTGCGCTGCGGGGACCGCAACCTGATCGACGAGGATCCCCTCATCGAGCCCCGTACGTTTCGGGACTCGGCGGCCGAGGGGGATCACGCTTATGTGGGGGACGTTCTCGATGTGAGCCGCTGCGTCGGAGGGGGATCGGTCCACTACGGTGCGGTCTGCTTTCGTTTCCGTCCCGAGGATTTTCGGACCCGCAGCACCTGGGGTGATCTGCCCGGAGCCGAATTGGCCGATTGGCCCCTTGATGAAGCCGAGCTGGATCCGTCCAATCCGGCCTCCATCTGGGGTTACTACCGCCGGGTGGAAAGCCTGATCGGGGTAGCCGGTGGCCAACTGGCCGGAAGCGCAGCTCCGGGATTTCCGGTACCTGGCGCACTCCAGGAGCGCACCGACCCCTACCCCATGCCCGGTCACCCGCCCAACTACCCAGCCCACCTTTTCGATGTGGCTACGGCCCAGCTGGGTCTGCACCCCTTCCCGACGCCGGTGGCCATCAACAACGGTTCATATAACGGGCGTCCAGGCTGTACCTACTGCGGCTTTTGCTCGGGCTACGGCTGTCCTATCGAAGCCAAAGGCGACACCAGGGTAACTGCGCTGGCCCGAGCACTCGCCACCGGCAGGCTCACCATCCGAGCCGACACCATGGTGACCGGGGTCGAAGTGTCCAAAGGCCGGGCCGTGGGCGTGCGAACCATTGACGCAGCGGGAAAGGCCGGCTTTGAGGCCGCCCCGGTCGTGGTGCTGGCCGCATCCACCGTTGAGACACCGCGGCTGGTGTTGCTGTCGGATATGCCTGGGGACCTGGTCAATTTGGATCTGGTCGGGGCTTACCTGATGGTCCATCACTATCCAGCCGGCATCGGAGTGTTCGAGGAAAGGGTGGACTTCTGGCGCGGCTTTTGGAGCATGCGCTGTCTCGACGACTACTACTTCGGCCTACCCGGCACCAATATGTTCGGCTACGGCAACATTCAGACCGTGGGTCCGTCCGGGGGAGCCCGTTCGGTGGCCGGAACCGGCGGGGTGGTGTCGCTGGCCAAGACGGTCGGCTGGGGGGTCACCCACAAGCCGGCCATGACGGCGCTGTTCGGGCACATGCAGTTCCTGAGCATGATCGGTCAGGACCCTCCGGTGCGAACCAACCGGGTGGATCTCGACCCGACCGTGCGCGACGTCTATGGACTGCCCGTGGCCCGCATCACCTATAGCCATCATCCCAATGATCTGGTCGTGCAGGCGGCCATGGCTCCCGTGCTCATGGAGATGCTGCTGGCCATGGGGGCTACCTCGGCCCAGCCCGCCTTCGCCTTGGGCCTTCCCACCGCCTTGCCGCAGCTGGGCAACCAGCAAGCGGTCGAGCGTGGTCCGCTCCGTGGAGAGCCCGCCACCATCGGCGGCATGGTCAACCATCAGATGGGCACCATGCGTATGGGTACTCGCCCCGACAACTCAGTTCTCGATCCGCACGGGCGGTTTTGGGGCATACCCAACCTTTTCGTCACCGACGGCTCGGTGTTCCCCAGCTCCGGCGGTTACAACCCAACGCTCACTATCCAGGCCATGGCGTGGCGCACGGCGACGGCAGTGGTGGAGGCCTTGCGACTCTGAATCGGGCGACGGTCGAGCGCAGCACCCTAACCGCGGAACACTAAATGCTAAAGCCAGGCTCCACCGCTGGAACCTTCGCCTCGGCGGCGCGCTACGGTCTGGAATGCCCAATGCGCTGGAACTGGCCGACGCCCTGTGGAACGGGGAGATCACCACCAACCAACAGCACCCGGTGACCCAGGCCGGAACCCTGGTAGAGGTGACCGACGGGGTGGCGTTTGTGCCCTCGTTTGCCAATGTCAGCGCCATCTCCACCGGCGACGGATTGTTCCTGGTCGACACCGGGAGCAGTTTCGCCGCCGCCGGGGTGCACGCCCAGATCCGGGCCTGGAGCCCAGACCGTCTTGACACCGCGGTGTTCTCCCACGGCCACATCGACCACGTTTTCGGGGTGGGGATTTTCGAGGAGGAGGCCGTCACCCAGGGCTGGTCTCCGCCCCGGGTGGTGGCCCACGAAGCACTCCCGGCCCGGTTTGACCGCTACATCCTCACCGCCGGCTACAACAGCGTGATCAACGCTCGTCAATTCGGCCTGGACACAATGGCCTGGCCGAGGCAGTACCGCTACCCCGACCAGACGTATCGAGATGGTGTGACCTTGGAGGTGGGCGAGGAGCGCTTCGAGTTGCACCACTGCCGGGGTGAGACCGACGACCACACCTGGACGTGGGTGCCGGGCAAGAAGCTGTTGTGCTGTGGGGACCTGTTTATTTGGGCCAGCCCCAATGCCGGCAATCCCCAAAAGGTTCAGCGCTATCCCCGCGAATGGGCAGCCGGGCTGCGCCAGATGGCCGCCTTGGATCCCGAGGTGATGTTGCCCGGACATGGACTGCCCGTCGTTGGCCCTGCCCGGGTGCGCCAGGCTCTGACCGAAACGGCCGAGATGCTCGAGCACCTGGTTACCGAGACCCTTGCCATGATGAACACCGGCGCCCGACTCGACGAAATACTGCACTCGGTCAAGGCTCCTGCCCACCTCCTGGATCGCCCCTACCTTCGCCCCGTCTATGACGACCCGGAGTTCATCGTGCACAACATCTGGCGCCTCTACGGCGGCTGGT
>JBOGIG010000111.1:0-69306 GCA_050742455.1 Acidimicrobiales bacterium | reverse complement strand
GGCCACCATCCGCATGTGCTCGTGGGAGATGGGCTGGGCCCTGCGCCCGACGGGGCCTGGCCATGCTGCGAACGAACCGGTTGTCTCCCTGCTCACTGACGGTGGGCACCGGGTGGCCAACCGGGAGTCGGGATCAGGGGCCCGGGCCCTCCTCGACCGACTATTGGTCGAGCACGATATGTCCCCTACCGAGGTCGACGGCTACGGGTGGGAGCTGGACGGTCACACGGAGGTGGCAGAGGCCATCGTCCAGGGACGGGCCCACACCGGGATCATCCCCAGGCCCGTGGCCCAGGCCTGGGGGCTGGATTTCGTCCCGGTCGAAGAACAGTTCTGCGACCTGTTCACCACCGTCGACCTGCTCAACACCGAGACCATGGCCAGGTTGATCGACACCTTGGGCTCCGCCGCCTTCAAAGCCGACCTGGCCGCCTCGGGTCCATATGACACCAGGCACACCGCCGAGATCCTGTGAGGAACCATGGGATGGCGAGGAAGCGAGTAACAGCCGGGATGGCGACGAGACGTGTGACGGCCGGGATGGCGAGGAGGCGTGTGATGGCCGGGCTGGCCGCATGCGCTGTGATGGTGAGCGCCTGTTCCGGCGGCGCCCCCAAGGCCGATCCGGCCCCAGGGTCCTCGGCGGCCGGCTCTTCGGTTCCGGGGACACCTACCGGGCACGGTTCGGTTGACGTCCTGTACGCCGGCTCCCTGACCCACACCATGGAGTCGGCGGTCGGACCCGCCTTCCATGCTGCTACCGGCTACGACCTGGCCGGGATCGCCGGGGGGTCCTCCGCCCTGGCCAGTGAGATCGCTGGCGGGGTCAGGCAGGCCGATGTCTTCATCTCGGCCTCTCCCGCAGTGGACGCCAAGCTCATGGGTCCCCACGGCAAGGTCTCCTGGTACGCCACGTTTGCCCACTCCCCTTTGGTCATCGGGTACGACCCCCACAGCCGATTCGCCCATGATCTGGAGACCAATCCGTGGTATCAGGTCATGACCGAACCCGGCTTCCGCTTGGGTCGGACCGACCCTGCCCTTGACCCCAAGGGCAAGCTGACCGTGCAAGTCGTCGATCGCGCCTCCCAGCATTATGGGCTGCCGCAATTGGCCGCCCACATCCTGGGCCCGCCGTCCTCGACTGCCCAACTGTTCCCCGAGGAGGGATTGATCGGACGGCTCCAGGCAGGCCAGCTCGACGCCGGGTTCTTTTACTCGACCGAGACTTCGGCGGCCCACCTCCCTGCCATCCCCATCAATCCCGCCGTGGACCTCTCGGCCCACTACACCATCACCATCCCGGCCCAGCCCCCCCACCCGGAGGCGGCCGGCGCTTTCGTGAACTTCTTCCTCGGCCCCAAGGGTCGTTCGATCCTGGCGCAGGGCGGCCTGAGCGTGGACCAGCCGGTGGTAACCGGCAATGCCAGCGACGTCCCCGCCGGCGTAACCGTCCTTGGCCCGTGACTGAATCGGGCGCCGCCGGTCTAGGCCATCTGTTTGCCCGCCCTGTCACCGAGCCAGACAGGACCCGGTTCAACCCGATAGGGATACTGGCCGCAATACTGGCCCTTTACCTGCTGGTCCCCATTCTGGCTCTGCTTGGCCAAGTGGTGGGGGGTTCGGCCCGGGGCTGGAACGCCTCGGTGGCCTCGGCTCTGGTGGTCTCAGTAGAGACCTCCAGCGTCACGACCGCCATCCTGGCCCTGTTGGGCATACCGCTCGGCTACGTGCTGGCACACAGCCGGTCGGTCCTGGCCCGCGTTGGCGGGGTACTGGCCCACATCCCGTTGGCCATGCCCCCCCTCGTGAGCGGCATCGTGTTGATCCTGGCCTTCGGTCCCCACACGGCCATCGGTCGGGCCTTCGGGGGCAGGCTGACCGACTCGATGGCCGGCATCGTCCTTGCCCAGGCCTTCGTGTCGGCGCCCTTCGTGATCGTGGCTTCCCGAGCCGCCTTCTCTGGAGTCGACCCATCGCTGAGCGAAGTAGCCGCCACGCTGGGGCACGGGCCGGTGGCACGATTTCGCCTGGTCGCCCTCCCCCTGGCCTGGCCCGTCATACGGGCCGGTCTGGCTCTCGCCTGGCTGCGCTCCTTCGGCGAGTTCGGGGCCACGGTGATCATGGCCTATCACCCTTATTCGCTGCCCGTCCTCACCTTCGTTCGCTTCTCCGGCACCGGTCTGAGCGCCACTTTGGCCCCGGTCGTGGTGGCCCTGGCCGCCGCCGTCGCCTTCCTGTTCATCTCGGGGACGGTCTCGGGCCGGGTAGGTGGCCGGCGCCCGGTGCCCTCCACCGGAGTCGAGACCTCTTTTGATGCCAGCCGCATAGTGATCGAACCGACATTGCGCCACTCGGAATGCCTGGACTTCGGCCTGAGCAGTCGGATCGGCGCCTTTTATCTCCAGGTGAGCCATCGGGCCACCTGCCCCCGGGTGGCGATCCTGGGACCGTCGGGATCTGGAAAGACGCTGACCCTGCGCCACCTGGCCGGCCTGGGCGACGCCCTCCCGACGGAGATCGACGTCGATCCGGCCGGCTCGTGGGTCAGGTTGGGATCGACCGATCTGGGTCGCCTACCCCCCGAAGAGCGCCGCGTCGGCTACGTCCCTCAGGGACAAGGGCTGCTGCCCCATCTCCGGGTGGGCGACCAGGTTCGTATGGGCAGGGGCGCCTCTGAGGCCCAGGCCCTGATGTGGAGCGATCGGCTGGGGCTGGGTGGCCTCGAGGATCGCCATCCGGGCCAACTGTCGGGTGGCCAGCGCCAGCGCCTGGCCCTGGCCCGGGCCCTGGTCCGCCGACCCCGCCTGCTGTTGCTCGACGAGCCCCTGTCCGCCCTTGATGCTCCGGCCCGCTCAGACCTTCGCCGTGCACTGCGCCGGGTCCAGGCCGCCACCGGACTGGCCAGTGTGGTTGTCACCCACGATCCCGACGAGGCCGCCTGGTTGGCCGACGAGGTGGTCATCGTGTCCGAGGGCAAGGTGTTACAGGCCGGTCCGGTGGGTGACGTCTTGGCCCATCCGGCCTCGGCCGCGGTGGCCGGGGTTCTCGGCATCGCCAACATCGGAAGGGCCCGCGGCGTTGGAGCAGGACGCCTGGTGGTCGGCGGCGTGGAGATTGCCGTGTCCGGGCCGGGACCAGTCCCCGGCCAAGCTGTGGGGTGGTGCCTGCCGGCCACCGCTGTGCGTCTGGTGGACGGTGGTGGAATTCCAGCCATCGTGTCCGACCTGGTAGATCTGGGCCACACCATCGAAATAGAGGCTGATGTGGACCAAGGCCCGACCCTGGTGCTGCGGGTAGCGCCCGACCACCCTGGGCTCCGTCCGCTCCGGGTCAGTCAACCGTGCCGACTGGCCGTCGATGCGGACAGGCTGAGCTGGTGGAGCCTGGCCTGATCGTGAGCCAACCCCAGCCGGGCCAGTTGGGGAAGTATCCGGTCCCCCACCAACTCGCCACCGGGAATGAGCACATGAATGCCGTCGGACCACCTCACCGCCACGCCATTGATGGCCGAGGTGAAGTGGCCCTCAGGGCAAAGTATGGCGTTCACGTCAATGACACGAGCCTTGACCGGCATGGCCCGGGCCACGTTGCGGACGATCCGGTTGTAGGCGTCTACCCGAGAGGCCAGGTTCTCGGGCCAAATGCCGCCGTCGGCTCGTTCCGGGGGGGACATGTAGGGCAGGGTGGCCAGGCCCACTACGGCGCCCTGGGCCGAAAGTATGCCCACCGCTTGACGCAACTCGTCGGTCAGGTGAGCGGCAAAATCAGCCTGGGTGATGTCGGTCCAACGGCCGTTGTACAAGCGGTCATAGGTCTCCCATCGCCCCATGACCAACAGGACGACATCAGGGTTGTCGGCCCGCACGAGCCCGGCCCACGTCGAGGGCCAGTGCTTGCACTGGGAGTTGGCCTGGGTCACGTGGCCATCCCATTTGACCTGGGTGGCTGGATCGAAGTCGCAACCGAGCACAGCCTTACCATCGATGGCCACGCCTCGGGCGTGATCGTTGACCGACAGTCCGAGGGACAAAGTTAGGCCCACCGAGTCACCCAGGACCATCACATTGACCGGGTGAGCCAGGGCCAAGGCCGGTACTTGGGCGCCCGAGGAGTGCAGCGGACCGGAGGGCATGGCGCTGGCCAGGCTGGGAGCGGCGGTCGCCGCCACCACGATACCGGCCACCAGGACCAGAGCCGAGGACAGCGACAATCGCTCGGTGAGCGCCCCGAACCAGCGCCGGGCCCGGATGGGGCTCTCCAGCAAGTGAAAGCTGGCCACCGAAATTGCTGCCGTGGCCCCGAGTCGGGCCAGGAGCAGTTCGTTGCCGGACAAGCCGGTGCGGGCGTGGTCCAGCCACAAGAACAAGGGCCAGTGGTAGAGGTAAAGGCCATACGAGATGCGCCCGACATAGGCCAATGGTCCCCATGACAGGGCCCTGGCCAGAACGCCTCGGGGCTGCAGCGCCGAGGCGAGGATCACGGCCGCCGTGGCCAGGGCCACCAGCAGGAACCCTCCCTGGTACAACAAGGGGCTTTCGCCTCCCACCTGGGTCCAGGCCCATGCCAACAAACCCATCCCAGCCACCCCGAGTGCAGGAAACACCCATGGCCAGGTGTCCCCCCGCCCTACCGCCCGGGGCCTGTCCGCCAGCTTGGATCCGGCCACAGCCAGAAATGCCCCAACCAGAAGGGCCTGGGCCCTGGTGTCGGTCCCGTAGTAGAGGCGGGAAGAGCTGGCGCCGGAGTGGTAGAGAAAGGCCATGAGCCCAGCCGAGGCCAGCGCGCCCCAGCCGGCCAGACGACCGAGCGCCCGAACCCCGAAGCGGCGCAGGACCAACACCGAGACAATGGGCCAGATGACGTAGAACTGCTCCTCCACGGCCAACGACCACGTGTGCAACAAGGGGGACTGCACTCCGGTGTGGGCAAAATACCCCTGGGACGAGGCGACGAATCGCCAGTTGGCCACGTACCCCAAGCTGGACAGGGCATCCAGGCGGATACGGTGCAGCTCATCGCTCCCGGCTACGAACCAGGCATAGGCCGCCACCCCTGCCAACAGCACGAACAGGGCGGGCAACAGCCGGCGGGCGCGCCGGCCCCAGAACGACCCGAGCCCGATGGTCCCGGTGCGGTTCCATTCCGACACCAGCAGGGAAGTGATGAGGAACCCGGATAGCACGAAGAAGACATCCACCCCCAACAGCCCGCCGGGAGCCCACCGGAGCCCCGCGTGATAGGCCAGAACGGCCAGAACGGCGAGTCCTCTAAGCCCGTCGAGCGCCTTGAGGTGTCCTCGCAGGAGGCCGGGCTCTCTCAGGAGGCCAGGTCCTCTCAGGAGGCCAGACCCTTGCTTTGGCCCTGGACGGTGGGTATCGGTGGTCCTCAATTCGATACCACGCAGTTCAACCCAATACGCCAGCCACCGCCAACTCCAGCCGGCGATGCAACTCGACGTTGGCCTCCCGGTCGGTGCGACACCGTATGACACCTCCCCTTGGGTCGGCCCCGAGGAAGGCCAAAGCCTGTGCCAATTGTGCACGGGTCTCCGCTTCGGCGGTGGTCACGCCGTAGCCATGGGCCACGGCCAAGGGATCAGCCGGCATAGGGGTGGCAAACAGCAGCTCGAATTGGTCCGGCTCCACATCGGCGGCGTAGTCGAGAAAGGAAAAGATTCCCCCTCCCCCGTTGTCGATCACCACCAGCACCGGGGCTGGAGCCCGCCAACCGCAAAGCGCTCCGGCGTCGTGTAGGAAGGCCAGGTCGCCGAGCAGGCCGACAGTGGGACCGACATCAGCGCGGGCCACGCCCATGGCCATCGAGACCATCCCGTCGATGCCGTTGACCCCCCGGTTGGCCAGGACCCGTGCCCTGCCCGGGGGTTCGACCTGGGCCCCTCCCCCAACGGCTCTCACCTGGGCCCCTCCCTCAGCGGCGCTCACCTGGGTCCCTCGCCCGGTCGTCCGGGCGCCCCGACCGAACCATTCCACATCGCGGATTGGCATGGAGGACGACACCACCAGGAGCGACTCTGGATCCAAATGGCCCATGAGATACCGGGCCACGCCCGGCTCGGTGAGGCGATCGCATCCATCCAGTACTCCGTCGATGGCCGCCTGGGCACGGGCTTCTGCGTCAGACCATCCGACGGCCCAGTCGGTCACGTCCGGGGTCCGAGGATCGCCCGATCGGCCCAGGCCGATAACTTCCCGGGCCAGGTCGTTGGGGTCGCATACCTCCAGTGTCCCCACCACCCTTCCCGGGTCGACCCACGACCAGAAAGGATCGACGAGAACCTGGTCACAATCCGCTTCGTTCAACCACGAAGTGACCACCCGGGAGGCCCACGGGGCGCCCAACCGGAGGATGACGTCGGGGCGATGAGTCCGGGCGAACTCCTCGTGGCGCAGCAGGGAATCGGCCGCCGTGATCACCAGATCAACCGGTGACTGGCCCGGCTCGGGTGATTGGCCCGGCTCGGGTGACTGGCCCGGCTCGGGTGACTGGCCCGGTTGGAGTCGCTGATCAGGGTCAGGCGTGCGCAGACCGCTGCGGGGGTCGGCCAACACCGGCCAGGCCAGGTGGCGGGCCAGCTCCATCACCAAGGGGGGGTGACCGGCTCCGGCGCCGGCCACGATGAGACCCCGCCCGCCCCGGGCCAGGGCGAGCCTCTGCACCACAGATGGCGAGGGTTGCCCCGGACGCCAACTGACGGCATGCCACCCGGCGCCCGATTTCGAGGCCGGCGGCATCGGGTCCGGGCGCCCCACCAGGGGTTCTCGAAAAGCCAGGTTGAGGTGGACAGGGCCCGGTCCCCGGGGACCGCCTCCGGCTTCAGCCATGGCCCGAGAGGCCATAGACCTCCACGACCAGGCCGCCTCGGTCTGGGCAGGACCGGGGTTGGCCGACCACCGCACGCAGTCCCCGAACAGGCCGGACTGCATGGTGGTCTGGGGTGCTCCGACGCCGTGCAAGTCGAACGGTCGGTCGGCCGTCACCACGATCAACGGCACCCGGGCGTGATCGGCCTCGGTCACGGCAGGGTGTAATTCGACGGCGGCGGTGCCGCTGGTGGTCAGGACCAGGACGGGCTTACCCGTAGCCAGGGCCAGGCCCAGGGCGAAGAATCCGGCCGAGCGCTCATCTAAGAGCACGTCCAGGCGCACCCGAGTGTCCCGGGCCAGGGCCAGGGCCAGCGGCGCCGACCGCGACCCGGGACAGACCACGGCTCGCTCCAACCCCGACCGGGCCCACTCGTCGACCAGGGTGGCGGCAAATGTGGCCTGTACGCTCATGGGAAATGGCCGATCCGGAGCACCTGTACTGCCACGAGGTTGGGCAGGGGGAGAGACTTGTCCTGGTTCACGGCTTTACCCAGACGGGACGATCGTTCGATCCCTTGATCTCCCGGTGGCAGGATCGCTTCCGCCTGGCGATAGTGGATGCGCCCGGCCATGGTCGCTCGGGCCCGATCAGAGCTTCGGTCCCCGAGGGCGCCGAACTGGTGGGCCTGGCCGGAGGACCGGCCTGCTACCTGGGCTATTCGATGGGAGGTCGGCTGTGCCTGCAATTGGCACTGGACCGACCACATGTGGTGAACCGCTTGGTCCTGGTTGGGGCCACCGCCGGCATCGAGGATCCGACCGAACGCAAGGCCCGCCGCCGCCTCGACGAGGAACGGGCCCGTCTCATCGTGGACGTCGGAGTAGAAGCCTTCCTGGTCGACTGGCTGGCCGGACCCCTCTTCGCCTCCCTTTCCCCTCGGGCCGGCAATATGGCATCCCGCCTGGACAACACGGCCGAAGGATTGGCCTCCAGCCTGCGCTTGGCGGGAACTGGGACGCAGGAGTCCCTGTGGCACCGGCTGGCCGAACTGGCCATGCCGGTGCTGATCGTGGTCGGGGCCAACGACCCCAAGTTCGACGCTCTGGGCCAGCGCATGGTCGGGGCCATAGGCGCCAACTCCACCCTGGTCCGGGTGCCTGAGGCGGGCCATGCCGCCCACTTGGAGAACCCGGAGCATTTTGCCTCGATGGTCGAGCACTTCCTCAAGCCCTAGCCGGTCCCGCTTCACACTGCCAGACCCAGGGCCAGGAGCGCTCCGAGGGCCAGATTCAGCCTCCCGGTCTGACCCAGGACCCTGACCAACGTCGGACCGTTGCCCCCCCGGGCCACCAAGTCCAAGGGTGCCCATGCCAACGGAAGGGCGGCCAGGGCGACCAGGGACCAGGGACGGGCCAGGACAGCCAGGCCGATGACGGCTACAAAGCTGACCAACAGGCAACCGCCGTATAGGCGACGGGTCCCACGGTCTCCCATCCGTACGGCCAGGGTCCGCTTGCCGGCTGGACCGTCAGTGTCTATGTCCCGCAGGTTGTTCACCACCAGCATGGCGGTCGATCCCAGACCTACCGGCACGGCGGCCAGCAGATCCAGCCCGCTTATGTGACCCGTTTGCACGTAGACCGTGCCCGCCACAGCCACCAAGCCGAAGAAGACGAAGACAAACACCTCCCCCAGACCGGCATAGCCATAGGGCTTCGAACCGCCGGTGTAAAACCATCCGGCAGCCAGACAGGCGGCACCAACTACCACCACCACCGGCCCCACGGCCACAGCCAGAGCCAGACCGGCCACCCCGGCCACCCCAAAGGCCACCAAGGCTGCCAACTTCACTCGCCGAGGGGACGCCACACCGGAGGCAACCAGGCGCATGGGACCGACTCGGATGGTATCGGTGCCCCGGATGCCGTCGGAGTAGTCGTTGGCATAGTTGGTCCCCACCTGGATTGCCAGGCTCACCACCAGTGCCGCCACCGCCCGCCACGCGATGGCGCCCCCCTCGGTGGAGGCCAGCGCAGTACCCACCGCTACCGGCACCACGGCAGCCGGTAGCGTCCGGGGCCGGGCCCCGGCCACCCAATCCCTGATCATCGAGCCTCAGGGCCGGCGGGGAAACCGGGAAAAGTCGGCCGGTCGCTTTTCCTGGTAGGCATTGCGGCCCTCCTGGCCCTCTTCGGTCATGTAGAAGAGCATGGTGGCATCGCCCGCGAACTGCTGGATGCCCGCCAGGCCGTCGTCGGCGGCGTTGAAGGCACCCTTGATCATCCGCAGGGCTATGGGTGAGAGCTTCAACATGTCCTGACACCACGACACGGTCTCGTCCTCCAAGCGATCCAGCGGCACAACGGCATTGACCAGTCCCCAATTGAGAGCCTGGGCCGCGTCGTACTGACGGCAAAGAAACCACACCTCCTTGGCCCGCTTGAGCCCGACGGTGCGGGCCAGAAGCCCCGAGCCGTACCCGCCGTCGAAGCTGCCCACCCGGGGTCCGGTCTGGCCGAAGCGGGCGTTGTCGGCGGCGATGGTCAGATCGCAGACGAGGTGAAGTACGTGACCCCCGCCCACGGCGAACCCGGCCACCATTGCCACCACCGGCTTGGGCAGGCGACGGATTTGGATCTGCAGGTCGAGCACGTTCAGCCTGCCGATCCCGGCTTGGGCCACGTCGTCGTCGCCCAGGTAGCCGTCATCACCTCGGATGCGTTGGTCGCCCCCCGAGCAAAAGGCATCAGGACCCTGCCCGGTCAGGATGATGGCCCCGACGCTGGCGTCGTCCCGGGCCAGATTGAAGGCATCAGCCATCTCAAAGAGGGTCTGGGGACGAAACGCATTGCGTACCTCGGGGCGACAGATCGTTATCTTGGCCATCCCCTCGCCCACCTCATAGGTGATGTCGGTATAGGCCTTGCCCTGTTGCCAATCAACCATGTCGTTACTCCTAGAGTGATCACTCGAATAGTCGCTAGGCTAGCCGCCATGGCTCGACTGGTGGCCCTAGCCCTTCCTGCGGGGCCGGAGTTCGTAGCCGAAATGCGTCGGGCGTGGGACGACGGGGATGCCGTCCTGCCCCTGGACCCCCGACTGCCCCCAGCTGCCGCCCGGGCCGTCCTGGAGGCCATGGCCCCGCACGAGGTGGTGGCCCAGGGCGGCCTCCGCTCCGAATGGACGGCGGGCCGGGGGTTGGAAGCCGGCCGGGGGTTGGAAGCCGGCCGGGGGTTGGAAGCGGGCGATGCCCTGGTCATGGCCACCAGCGGTACTACCGGAGCCGGTGGTGCAGGCAAGGGAGTGGTGTTGACCCATGACAGTTTGGGGGCCTCGGCCCGGGCGGTGAGTGCTCGCCTGGGCGTCGATCCCGACACCGACTGCTGGCTGGCCTGCCTGCCCCTGGCCCACGTGGGGGGCCTGAGTGTGGTCACCCGGGCACTGATCACCGGAACCAACCTTGTGGTCCACCCCGGATTCTCCCCCACCGAAGTGGCTCGGGCGGCCTCGGAAGGCGCCACCCTGGTGTCCCTGGTGGCTACGGCCATGTCCCGAATCGACCCGAGCGCATTTCGCTGCGTGGTCCTGGGGGGTTCGGCCCCCCCGGCCGTAGTTCCCTCTAATGCCCACGTCACCTACGGGATGACCGAGACCGCCGGCGGAGTCGTCTACGACGGCACGCCCCTCGACGGCGTCGAGGTGACCCTGACTCCCTCAGGAGAGATAAGGCTACGGGGCCCCATGCTCCTGCGCCGCTACCACCACGGGCCCGATCCCAAGGACGCCGACGGTTGGCTGTCCACAGGGGACTCCGGATATTTCGACGGAGCGGGCCGACTGGTGGTGAGCGGCCGGCTGACGGACATGATCATCACCGGGGGGGAGAACGTGTGGCCCTCGGCCGTGGAGGCAATCCTGAGTCGCGACCCTCGGGTGGTCGAGGTTGCAGTGGCAGGCCGACCCGACCCCGAATGGGGAGAACGGGTGGTGGCTTGGGTGGTGCCGACCGGCCCCGGCCAGGCCCCGACGCTGGACGAATTGCGGGACCTGGCCAGGCAACACCTGCCGGTCTGGGCCGCGCCAAAAGAGTTGGTGTTGGTGGATCGCCTGCCCCGCACCGCCCTTGGCAAGGTGGCCCGTCGAGCCCTCAGCGGGCAATAAGCGCTCCCCCATCGACCACCAAGGTCTGGCCCGTTATCCACGACGCGGCGTCGCTGGCCAGGAACACGGCCGAATCGGCGATGTCGGATGGCTCTCCGAGTCGCCGGAGAGGGAGTCGGTCGGCGATGGCCCTCTCGTTGGCTTCCCACAGGGCCCGGGCCATATCCGTCTTGACGAGTCCCGGAGCAATGGCATTGACCCGGACTCCGGGAGCCATCTCGGCCGCCATCTGGCGGGTCAGATGGATGACGGCGGCCTTGGTCACGTTGTAATAAGCGATCGAGGTTTCGACGCTCAACCCCCCGATCGACGCCACATTGATGACACATCCGCCTCGATCGGCCATAGCCGCATTCCATGCCGCCTGGGTCCACACCAGGGTCCCCCTCTGGTTGACCTGGACGGTCTTATCAGCCTGGCTGACGGATATTCCCATCAGCGGTCCCATGTAGGGATTGGTGGCGGCATTGTTGACCAGGATGTCCAAGGCTCCGAAGGTTTCTAAGGCAAAGGCTACGCAGGCCTGGGCGGCATCGGGGTCCCCGGCGTTGGCCTCGAACACGGCCACCTCGCCCTTCATTGCGCCGGCCGCCTCTTGCAGGGCGGCCTTCTTCCTCGACGAGATCACCACCCTGGCTCCCGCTTCGGCATAGGCCGCTGCGATGGCCCGCCCTATCCCCCTCGATGCCCCGGTGACGAGCGCCACCCTGTTGTCCAGTCTCAGTTCCATGGGCGAGACCCTACCGGGGGGCGGGCTCGGCCAGGGGAAGGCAGGAAGGCCGGGGGAAGGCCAGGCTCGGGGAAGGCCCGCCCGAAGCGGCGCCCGCTCATGCCAGACTCGAAGGGTGACGGGCAAGAACCATCTGGCCGGCGAGACCAGCCCATATCTGCTTCAACACCAGGACAACCCGGTGGACTGGTATCCCTGGGGTGACGAGGCCTTCGAACTGGCTCGCCGACAGGATAAGCCGGTGATCTTGTCGGTGGGGTACTCGGCCTGTCACTGGTGCCACGTGATGGCCCATGAGAGCTTCGAGGACCCGGCCACGGCAAGAGCGATGAATGCGGACTTCGTGTGCATCAAGGTGGACCGGGAGGAACGGCCCGACATCGATGCCGTCTACATGGAGGCCGTGCAAGCCACGACGGGCAGCGGCGGTTGGCCCATGACCGTGTTCATGACACCGAAGGCCCATCCGTTCATGGCCGGCACCTACTTCCCCCCCGAGGACCGCCACGGCCTGCCCGGGTTCCCCCGGGTACTCGAAGCCGTGGCCAGAGCCTGGCAGGAGCGCCGGGACGAACTGGTCGAAACCGGACAGGAACTGCGCGATGCGGTCGAGGCCCGGACCCGCATTCCTGCCAGGACTCTCCTTCCCGGGACCGGCATGCTCGACCAGGCCCTACTCAGCCTGTCGGCTTCCTTCGACCCCACGTGGGGGGGATTTGGCCCCGCTCCCAAATTCCCGCAACCGTCCATGATCGACTTGGCCCTTCGGGCCTACTCGGCCAATGACTCCCCCACCACCTTGTCCATGGCCACCACCACCTTGGGGGCTATGGCTGCCGGGGGGATAAGGGATCACCTGGGCGGAGGATTCGCACGGTACTCGACCGATGCCCGATGGCTGGTGCCGCACTTCGAAAAGATGCTCTACGACCAGGCCGGCCTGCTCCGGGTATACATCCACGCCTGGCAGCTCACATCGGATCCGACCTGGCTCGAATTAGCCGACGAGATCGCAACCTATGTGAGCAGGGATCTGCGCCATCCCGATGGCGGACTGTACTCGGCCGAGGACGCCGACTCGGAGGGGGCGGAGGGCCGCTTCTATGTCTGGACCCCCAGCCAAATCGAAGAGGTGCTCGGTCCCGAGCAGGCGCGCGTGGCCATGGAGTTCTGGGGGGTCACCTCGGCGGGCAACTTCGAGGGGGCCAACATCCTCCATCGCCCCTTGGGTTCTGAGCTCACCGTTAGGGACACCGGGTTGGCCGAGGCCCGCAGCCGTTTATTCGAGGCCCGCCGGTCCAGGATCCGTCCCGGCCTGGATAGCAAGATCCTGACCGAATGGAACGCCATGTACGCGTCCGCGCTGGCCCAGGCCGCGGCAGCCACGGGACGGACTGACTGGGCCCACGATGCCGCTGCCGTGATGGACTTCCTGATTCGCAATTCGCGTCGGGACTCCGATGGCCGCTGGCTTCGCTCCTGGCAGAATGGACAGGGACACCATCTGGCCTATGCCGGAGACTACGCCTGGCTGACCGATGCCTTCACTCGCTTGGGCGAGCTGACCGGGAAGGCAGTGTGGATAGACCAGGCTCGGGCCACGGCCGACTCGATGGTCGACCTCTTCATCGACGGCCAGGGTTGTCTGTTCACCACGGGCTCGGATGCCGAAGAGCTGATCGTTCGGCCCCAGGACATCCTCGATGGGGCGATCCCGGCGGCCAACTCGGTGGCGTGCGTGGCTCTCCAGCGCCTGGGGGCCCTGACTGGGCAGCGCCGCTATTCGGCCTTGGCCACTGACATCCTGGCTGCCCTGGCGGGGCCCATGGCTGACCAACCCCGGGCCTTTGCCCATGCCCTTGGAGCAGTGGATACCGAGATCTTTGGGACCACCTCCGTGGTGGTGACCGGGGATCGGCAGGACCTGGTGGGGCGGATTCAGGGCCGCTACCTGCCTCGATCCGTTCTGGCCTGGGGCGAGCGCTACGACTCGCCACTGTGGGAGGGGCGCAGCGATAACCTGGCGTTCGTATGCCAGGGATACACCTGCCGGACGCCGTCGGCAACGCTTGGCCAACTGGACCGAGCACTCGATGAAACCCGCCATCCCCCCGCGCCAGGCCGGCATCCACCCGCGCCGGGCCGAAGTTGGACATCATGAGGAGATGCCCAGATCGGCAACGGTGCAGGTTTCCCGACCCGAGACCGCCGGAGCCCGCCTTGACCTCATGATCCTGGCCTCGTGGACGGGGAACTGCGAGGCGATTGATCTTGGTTCGGGGGCGCTGGTCCGGGCCTCCTTTCCCGTCCCCGGCGGATCGGGCCCGGGCACTTTTGCCACCTTTGACACGGTCTCGGCCACAATCGCTCCTGGGGACGACCTGGATGATCCGGCGCGACCCGAGGCCGTGAACCTGACAGGAGTGCCTCATGCGACTGGGCGGTTGTCAGGTCGCAGGGCCCGCCGCTACCTGTCCGCCCTGCTGGCCCCCGCCGGCAAGGGCCTGCTCGGCTTTCCCGGCTCGGCCGCTCCCTACTGGTCCATCAAGGGATCCCATCCATCGGTGAGCCTTGTCCGACCCGACCAGGGTCCCCAATTGAGGATGCGTCCGGGCGAGAACGTAGTGCGGTGCCGATTCGGCTGGGGCGGGGTAGAGCACGTGCTGCCCGTCGTCGACGAGCATATGATCGCCGCTCTGGCTGCCACGGGCCGTTCCAGCTCGGCAGGCGCCATATTGTCCAATGCGCTCGGCTTCAAGCCGAGATACCTTCTGGTGGCGCTGACGCCTCCTATCGACGGCCGATGCTACAAGACCGTCGCCGCCGCCCTGCCCCGGCCCTGAGGGCCGCCAACTGACCGGGCCGCTCTGCCGAACTGACCGGGCCGCGGAATGACCAGGGGATGGCTCAGGCGGCGACCAGGGGGTGGCTCAGGCGGCGACTTCGTTGACAACGGAGCGCAAGGCCCCGCTTCCCAGGGTGCGGGCAGTAGCGTCGTAGGCGGCCTGGGCAATGGCATCCAGGCCATCGCGGCGCATCAGATTGAGCCCGTGCAGGTCGATCTCTGACGAGGTGGGGCGGATGAGGACGACCCGGGACCCTTGGCGACGGGCTCGGGCGGCCTCGAAGGACAATGACCGCGAGGGGATGCGACGCAATGCACGGTGCAGCGCATTGGGGGGGTCGGATGGGTCGTAGGCCATGGGCGCCACGCCGATGATCAGGTCACAGCCCGCGTCGGCGGCCAAGTCCAGGTTGGTGGTGGAGACCAGGCCGCCGTCCACCAGCACCCGTCCCCGGGAACGCACGGGCGAATATACGGCCGGTATGGCACATGACGCCATGACTGCTCGGCGGAGCGACAGCGGATCGTCGGGGTCTTGACCCAGCACCACCCGATGGCCCGACACCAGGTCTGCGGCGCACAGCCATAGGGCCCGGTCGGGCCAGCCCCTGTGCAATTGGGCGGCAATATGGGTTTCTCCATCGGCCATGAGGAAGAGTCCGCCCGGGAACGCCCGCCGCAACAGCCCGGGCATGGGCACGCTCGGCATATGGGCCAGGCTCACGCCGACGACATAGGCCGAGCCGAGCGTTCGGCGCACCAGGTCCAAACCTGACTTGAAGGCCGGGGCCAAGATCTCCATGTCGGGTTGGAGCGCGCCCGCCTGGCCCACCGTCTCGTCCCATAGGTCGTTGGCGGTCCACCCGCTGCGAAGGTAGGCCCCGGCGACGCTCCCGGCGCTGGTTCCCACAATCAGATCGACGGCGGTCGAGTCAAGACCGGTCACCTCGGACAGGGCGTGTAGCACCCCAGCGTGATAGGCCAGCCCTGCTGTGCCACCTGCTCCCAGAACCAAACCGACCTTCATGATGCCCAGTTTGGTCGCCGGCCGGTCGAAAGTGGTGGAGGCACATCGGAGTTATGCTCGGCGGTGACGTCCTTCAACCCCCGTCGAGAGCGCCGTCGGTCCCGGCCCGATGCCGAATCCCGTGGCTCCAAGGCCGAAGTGTGGGGACTCAGCGGCCGAGTTTGCCCGAGGCCAGGTCCTCGGCCATGGCCCATCCGAATGCCACCAGGGTGTCACGCCTCGACGCATCGAGGGGATCGAAGAATGCGGTCACGTCGGTGGCGATTGCTTCTGGCTTGAGAGCTGTGTGGTCGAGCAAACCGGCAGGAGACTCATCCCCCCCCAGAATGAATGTTCGATCATCGATGCGGCCCTCCACCCCGAAGCGCTTGGCCAGGCGCCGGCCCCAGGCCCGCTCTTCGCCCGACGCCTTGTGGCCAGGGCGGGGGACGATGTCCTCCAAACCCTTGAACGCGCCAAAGGCCCCCGGGTTGGCCAGGCGCGTCCCGACCAGCACGTCCTCGTCGGGGAAAGCCAGGACGGCGCGTCGATACAGGGCGGCCATGACCGCTTTCAATACACTGTCCCGTTTGGAGTTGCGCTTGATGGAAGCGACGCCGATCAACATCGAAGGCGTGCCGCCAATGCGCTCCAGGGTCGAAAAGGCAAACCCAACCAACTTGATGCCGTCGCGGGCCTGGCTCACCAGCACCCACTCGTCGCGTTGCTTGGAAATAAAGCCCATATCAAAGCCGGCCGGCCCGTCGGTGCAGATATCGGCCATCTCGGCCAGCTCCGCGTCGCTCAGTGCCGTGCAGTCCTTGGTTTCAATTGCGATTGTCATGGGCCTGTTCAGCACTCCCATCCATCCGTGCGGTTCGTATCTCCGATACAGGTTACGGGATGAACGGCCTGCCTTTCCACGTGAGGGTGACCACGGCCCTGCGGCGCCGGTCAGGATGCGATCGCGTCAGGGCCGAAAAGCACCCTCAATTCGGCGATCAGCCCGGCTCTGGCGTCCACTTTGAATTGGCCGGGAAGACGCAGCCGCTTTTCGCCCACCACCAGTTGAACCTCGGACTGACCGGGGTTGTCGACCAGCAGTTTCTTTAAGTCATCGACCTTCGACGTCGTGAGCGACCCCACGGGTAGGCGGAGCACCAGGGTCGGAGAAACCCCGACGGCGGCCAGATCTGGGCGGGTGACCTCCATGCAGATGAGCTTGGGCTGATCGTCACGGTTGTCCAACCGGGCCTTTATAACTACCACGGCGTCATCGGCCAGTAGCGCTCCGTACTCGGCCATGGACTTGGGGAAGACAAAGACATCCATGGAGTTCGCCAGGTCCTCCAAGGTGAAGGTGGCCATCAGCTCGCCCCGCTTGGTATGGCGCCGGGACAAGGCGGTGACCACGCCCCCCACCTTGCGCACCTCGCCGTCGCGGGACCCTTCCACCAGTTCGCCCAAGCTGGCCTCGCACAGGTTGCGCAGGGCCGCTTCTACACCCATCAGAGGGTGATCGCTGATGTACAGGCCCAGCATCTCCTTCTCGTAGGCCAGCTTCTCGGCCTTGGAGAACTCGACGTCGGGAATGGGAATGCGGGTGTCATCAAAGGCGGCCGCATCCCCGTTCCCGTCCGACTCCACACTGGCGAACAAGCTCATGATGCCGAGGTCGTTCTCCCGGCGACGAGCCAGGGTGGCCTCCACCACGCCTTCGAACACCAGGCACAGGCCCTTGCGGGGATGGCCGAGCGAGTCAAAAGCTCCGGCCTTGACCAGGGATTCAATCGTCCGCTTGTTCAGGACCAAGGGATCGACCCTCTGGCAGAAGTCGTAGAAGTCGCCAAAAGGTCCTCCCGATTCCCGCTCGGTCACGATGCGGGCGACCAGGGCCTCGCCCACGTTGCGAACGGCAGACAGGCCAAACGGTATGGCATCGGACCCACCGGCCGGATCACCCCGTCGGGCGGTGAAGTCAGATTCGGAGACGTTTACATCGGGGACCAGGACGGTGATGCCCCTGGACCGGCACTCCGACAGGTAGACCCCGGTCTTGTCCTTGTCGTCCTTTACGCTGGTCAGTAGGGCAGCGAAGTATTCGACCGGGTGATTGGCCTTGAGCCAGGCAGTTTGGTAACTGACCAGTCCGTAGCCGTAGGAGTGGCTCTTGTTGAAGGCATAGTCGGCAAACGGCTCGATGATGTCGAAGAGCTTGGTCCCCAATTCGGCCCCGTAGCCGGTGGTGATGCAGCCCTGCACGAACTTCTCCCGCTCGGCGGCAAGGAGTGCCCTGATCTTCTTCCCGCAAGCCTTGCGCAGGTTGTCGGCTTCTTCCAACGAGTAACCGGCAAAGCGCTGGGCCACCCGCATGACCGACTCCTGATAGATCATGAGCCCATAGGTATCGCCCAACAGATCCTCGAGGTCGGGGTGAAGGTAGGTGATGGCCTGGCGCTTGTTCTTCCGATCGGCGTAGTCGTTGTGCATGTTGGCCGCCATTGGCCCGGGCCGGTATAGGGCCACCAAGGCTGCCACGTCGTCGAAGGTGGTCGGGGCCAAAGAGCGCAACAGGGCTCGCATAGCCGCCCCTTCCAGCTGGAACACTCCGATGGAGTCCCCCCTGCGCAGCATGGCGAACGTAGCTTCGTCGTCGGTGGCCACCTGGTCGATGTCAGGGCGCTTTTGGCCAGATGCCTCCACCAGATCCAGGGTCTTCTCGATCACGCTGAGGTTCCTCAGCCCCAGGAAGTCCATTTTCAGCAGGCCCAGCTCCTCGACGCCATGCATCTCGTACTGGGTGACGACGGGGGCATCCTCGACCCGGGTGTTCTGGTCCGGCTTGCGCTGGATAGGCAGATAGTCGGTCAGGGGGTCCTGGGTGATGACCACAGCAGCGGCGTGGATGCCATCCTGGCGGCGCAGCCCCTCCAGACCTCGGGCCACGTCGATTACTTGTGCCGCCTCGGGATCGGTCTCGTACATGGCGCGCAGATCGGCCGCTGCCACGAAGCCGTCCTCGTGTCCGGCGCTGCGATCCAGACAGGCCCACAGGGGCGTGTCCCGCCCCATGACGAGGGGAGGCATGGCCTTGGCGATCTTGTCCCCCACCCCGTAAGAAAACCCCAGTACCCGGGCCGCGTCGCGCACCGCGGCCCTGGCCTTGATCGTCGAGAAGGTCACGATCTGGGCCACGTGGTCCCAGCCGTAGCGATCGGTGGCGTAGCGGATCATGTCGGCCCGGTATCGCTCGTCGAAGTCCATGTCGATGTCGGGCATCTGCTTGCGGCCCGGGTTGAGGAAGCGCTCGAACAGCAGGTCGTAGGCGATGGGATCGATGTCCACTATCCGTAGGCAGTAGGCGACGCAGCATCCGGCTGCCGAACCCCGGCCCGGACCTACCCGGATCCCGTTGTCCCGGGCGTAGCGGATGAGGTCCCACACCACCAGGAAATAAGCCGAAAAGCCCATATCCGAGATGACCCCGAGTTCGTAATCAAGTCTCTCGACCACTTCGCGCCGAAGCTCGGAGCCGTAACGCAGCGCTGCCCCCTCCTGTGTGAGGTGGCGAAGGTAAGCGTTGGCGGACTCCTCGTAGGTGTCGGCGCCGAATCGATCTGGCACGGGGAATTCGGGCAGCTTGGGCTTGCCGAACTCGATCTCAACCCGGGCCCGTTCGCCGATCAAAAGGGTGTTGTCGCAGGCCTCGGGCACCTCGGAGAACAGCGAGCGCATTTCCGCCGCGCTCTTCAGGTAGTGCTCTTGACCCTCGAATCGAAGGCGCTTGGGATCGCTGACCAGCGATCCGGTCTGAACACACAAGAGTGCATCGTGGGCCATGGCGTCGCCCCGATGGGTGTAGTGACTGTCGTTGGTGGCGAGCAGCGGTGCCCCAATGGTATGCGCCAGTTCGATCAGCGCCGGATTGGTCCTGCGTTGGGCGGCCAGGCCGTGGTCCTGTAGCTCGACGAATAGATTGTCGCGGCCCATGATGTCCTGAAGCCTGGCGGCCAGCCGCGTGGCCTCTCCAACGTCGTCGCGCAGCAGAGCCTGAAGGACAACGCCCCCCAAGCACCCGGTGGTGGCGATGATGCCCTCGTGGTGTCTCTCCAGTAGCTCCCAGTCCAGGCGGGGCTTGTAGTAGTAACCGTCCAGGAAAGCGGCCGAAGACAGCTTCATCAAGTTGTAGTAGCCGGTGGTGGTCTCGGCCAGCACGGTCAGGTGGTAGTAGAGCTTTTGACCTCCGTCGCCGTTACCCCCGGTGTCGTCCAGATGCCCGCTACGGCGAACCGGCCGCTCGTGACGGCTCTCCAGAGCCATATAGGCCTCGCTGCCGATGACCGGCACGACCCCTTGAGCTTTGCACTCCTTGTAGAAGTCCAAGACGCCATACATGTTGCCGTGATCGGTGATCCCCAGTGCAGGCTGTCCGTCGGCCACGGCGGCCGACACCGCGTCGGCGATCCGCGCCGCGCCGTCCAACATCGAGTACTCGGTGTGTACATGCAGGTGGGCGAAAGCGTCGATTGGGCCAACCCTATACGGCCCCACCACTGCCCAAGAGCATCCCCCGGAGGGCTCTAAAGATACGTTCCCAGGCCTGGGCCATTCTCGTCGGGCGGCCCAGGGGGAAGCTCGCGTTGATGCATTTCGGCAAGCTGGGCCCGGGCTGCCATCTGCTGGGCGAACAGGGTGGCTTGTATGCCGTGGAAGAGGCCCTCCAGCCACCCCACCAACTGGGCCTGGGCCACTCTGAGCTCGGCTTCGCTCGGAGTGGCGCTGTCGAAGGGGATGGCCACCCGGTCCAACTCTGCCGCCAGATCGGGGGAAAGTCCACTGGCCAGCTCCCGGACCGAGGTCTCGTAGATCTCCTTCAGGCGCGCTCGGCTGGCCTCGTCCAAGGGGGCATGACGGACCTCTTCCAGGAGCTGCTTGGTCATGCTTCCGATGCGCATGACCTTGGCCGGCTGCTCGACGGACTCGGATCCTTCCTCGTCGGAACCAGATCCCCCGTCGGGGCCAGAACGTCGGGGCCTGGTGCCAGCTTTCACGGCCCGCTCTTCCTCCCCTGCGTGGTCAGGTATGACTATGACTTCGGAGTGGTCCTCAGATGGTGGTGAATTGGCCATAGTTGATATTTGCCCAATCAGGCTCGCTCAGCCAACAAGGGGACCCAAACCTCCTCCTCGGTGAGGGATCCGTGGCGGCTGATAAGTGGGGTGTCGCCACCGTCACGGGGATCGGCGAAGCCGACGGGGGCGTGAGCCAGAAGAGCTACGTCACCGAGACGGGACGCTATGTCGGGGGTCAGGGATCCCCCCAGGAGGCCGTGCTCGACAAGTTCGGCCTTGGTGTAGACCCAGGCCAGGTGGCCAACCTCCGCTTCGGCCCGATCCCTGAGGTCGTCAACTTGCCCAGCGAGGGCGTGCAGCCAGCGAAATCGGGACTCGCCCGACAGAAAGTCCACCTGTTCCATCACCGACGCCGGAATAGCGACCTCGTTCGGTCCCACCTCGACCTGGCCGTGGTCCGACGTAATCACCACCACGGTGCCAGCCGGGACGGCGGCCAGCACATCGGTGACCAGCCGGTCAACGGCGGCCAGTTCGGCGCCATAGTGGCGCGACAGCCCCCACTGGTGGGCGACGTTGTCGATACCGTCGTAATAGGCATAGACGAACGGCTCACCCTCCTCGACCAGACGAGCCACCTCCACGACCAGGGACGAGGTCACCCGCCATCCGCAGAACCGGCTTCCTCGCAAGTGGGCGTCGGAGAATCCGGTCCCCGCCAAAGCCTGACGAGACACCACGGGTACGGCCCCTTCGGGCACGCCTGCCTCTCTGGCACCCGGAAACGGTGCCTGTTGCTGGAATTGCGACGGCGGCACCCGTTGGCGCAAATCGGCCTTTTCCCCGTCGCCCTCCTGCCAACGCAGGGTGTTCATAACCGTCTTGTCTGGTAGGGCCAACCGGTATCCGACCAGTCCGTGACGGGCGGGAACGCTTGCCGTGGCCAATGATGTAAGGGCCGTGGCCGTGGTGGTCGGGGCCACAGAGGTGATCGGCCCTCCCTCCATGTGGGCAAGATGGGGCAGATCGGCCACATGGTCCTGGAGCTGCAGCCATCCCAGCCCGTCAAGGACCAGCAAGACCACTGCCCCAGCTCCGTGCACTGGGGCCGGCACCCACTCCGGTCCCCTGTTGGCCATGGCGTCGAACAGCCCGGGCACGACTTGTGACAGGCAAGCTCCGCCGTAGTTTGGGCCGACCGGCGTGGGAGGAAGCGGCACGGATAACCAAGCTAGTCAGGCAGAGACCTCTGGGCACTGCCGCCGGGCCGGGTTGGGCTGCCCGGGCCCGGTTGGGCCTACCATCACATTGGGCTGCCCGGCCTTCGGCCGGGCCTACCATGTAGCTGTGAAGGTATCCACCCGGGGCGATTACGCCAGCCGGGCCCTGTTGTCCCTCGCTCTGCACGAGGGTGGTACCGGACCTACCTCGGTCCGGGACATCGCCGAGCGCACCGGACTGCCCCAGCCCTACCTTGAACAGATCCTGCTCGCTCTAAAGGGCGCCGGCCTGGTCCGCTCCAAAAGAGGCGTGGGCGGCGGCTATGTGCTGGCGCGGCCCCCCGAACAGATCACCCTGAGCCAGATTGTTAGCGCTGCCGATGGCCCAATCGTGGCCGGGGACTTTGGGGAGCCGCACGAGAACGGGGCTTGCGATCACGAGGGGCAGTGCGTCCTGTTGACGGTTTGGTCCGAAGTCGGTGAGCACATGAGGTCCCACCTGGAGTCCTTCACCCTGGCCGACATCGCCAGTCGCGCCCGGGGAAGCGATCTGCGCCTGGCTCCGCTGTCCTGATGCCACCCGACCCGGGCTCTATGGCCTGGGCCCGTGGCGGGATGGCCCCCGACCCCGAGCCGGCCGATGTCTACCCGGCCCGGTGGGAGGCCGACGTCGTCCTCACCGACGGCGGCACCGTCCACGTCAGGCCGGTCACCCCTGACGACGCACCCCTGATCGACGCCCTGCACCAGCGCCTCTCGGCCGAAACCGTCTACCTGCGATTCTTCTCACCGCTGCCCCGGCTGTCGCCTGCCCTGCTGCGGCGGTTCACCGAGGTCGACTACAAGGACCGCATGGCCCTGGTCGCCCTCCTGGGACCGTCCATCGTCGCCGTGGCTCGCTATGACCGGGTCCCCGGCGGCGACGAAGCCGAGGTGGCCTTCCTGGTCGATGATGCCCACCAGGGTCGGGGCCTTGGCACCATCATGCTCGAGCACCTGGTCGGGGCGGCCAAACACGGTGGTATCCGGCGATTTGTGGCCGACACCCTGCCCAACAACCGGCGCATGCTGGGGGTATTTCGGGATGCCGGCTTCACAGCCGAGCGCTCCTTTGCCGACGGCGTCGTGCGGGTCAGCTTCGACATCGAGCCCACAGTGGCATCGGTGGCCGCCATGCATGACCGCGAACGGCAGTCCACTGCTCGCTCGGTGGCGCGCCTGCTGGCCCCCCGTTCGATCGCCGTCATCGGGGCCGGACGCCGGTACGGCTCCTTCGGCCATACCATCTTGCGCAACATCCTGGCCGGCGGGTTCTCCGGCCCGGTGTATCCCGTTCACCCCGAGGCGTACTCTGTGGCCGGCGTGAGAGCCCACCGCAGCGTCATCGATGTACCCGACGATGTCGATATGGCCGTCATAGCCGTCCCGGCGATCCAGGTGGCCGAGGTGGTCGAACAGTGCGCGGCCAAGCACGTCGGGGGCCTGGTCATCGTGTCGGCCGGCTTCTCCGAGACCGGGCCCGAGGGGGCCGCTGCCGAGCGCGGCATCGTCTTGCTGGCCCGGCGCAACGGAATGAGGGTAGTGGGGCCCAATTGCATGGGAGTGGCCAATACCAATCCAGGCGTGAGCATGAACACCACTTTGGCGCCCCGGGCCCCGATGGCCGGTCGGGTGGGTCTCCTCGCCCAGTCCGGGGCCTTGGGCATAGCCATTCTGGAGGAGGCCCGGGTCCGGGGCCTGGGCATATCGACGTTCATGTCGGCGGGTAACAAGGCCGACGTGTCCAGCAACGATCTGCTGCACTTCTGGCAGGACGACCCCGATACCGACGTGATTCTGTTGTATCTGGAGTCCTTCGGCAATCCCCGTACCTTCTCCCGGGTAGCCCGCCAGGTTTCCCGACACAAACCCATTGTGGTGGTCAAGAGTGGTCGGGACCGGAACCGACCAGGCATCTCCGAGATGGCCGTCGATGCCCTGTTCCGCCAGACCGGGGTCCTGCGCGTCGATACGCTCGAGCAACTCTTCGACCAGGCTCAGGCCCTGGCCCATCAACCTCTGCCCGGTGGGCGACGGGTAGTAGTCCTGGGCAATTCCGGTGGACCCACCAAGTTGGCCATCGACGCCTGCCTCGGGTTCGGACTGGACGTGCCCACCCTGGGGGGCCTAACCCGCTCCACTCTGGAAGCCCAGCTGGCAGGCCGGGCCACGACCAACAATCCCGTCGAGCTGTCAGTCAACGCCGGGGCCGACGACTACGAGGTGGCCCTTCGCTGTGTTCTGGCTGATCCCGGCGTGGATGCGGTCATTGCTCTGTTCATCCCCGCTCTGGTGACCTCGGACAGGTCGGGTCGCCCGGGCCCTGGCGACGAAGCGGCCGCCATTGGCGCCGCCATATCACGGGCGGCCACTCAGGAGGGGGTAGACCACCCCAAGCCCGTCCTTGCCAATTTTCTGGCCTTGAGGGGGATCCCTCCCGGTTTGAACCAGGGCGCCCGACCCGTCCCCTCCTACGCCTTTCCCGAGGCGGCGGCGCTGGCCCTGGCCCGTATGGCAAAATACGCGGAATGGCTCGACCAGCCAGTAGGCCATGACGTCCAGCCCCCGGCCATAGACGCCTCCGCCGCCCGCCTCCTGGTGTCGACCGCCCTGCTCGAAGGCCGACTTGGTGCCCCCCACCGCCCGATCGTCACGGGACCCGAGGCACAGGGACCCCAGAGACGGGGGCCCGAAGCACAGGGACCCGAGGCACAGGGACTTACCCTGGATTCCGAGTCGGCGGCCCAACTGATCGGCTATTACGGGATCGGGGTCGAGAGCACCAATAAGAGGTCTTCGCCCCGTTCCAGGAGAGTAGGGCTGGTGGTCACCATGACCCACGATCCCTCTTTCGGGCCCGTCATCGGCATCGGACTTGGGGGACCAGCCCACGAGGTACTGGCCGATCCCCGCTTCCAGGTCCTGCCCATGACCGACACCGACGCCTCACGTCTCATCGAATCGATACGAGGAGCGGAACTGCTCATCGGCAAGTCCGGGGCGCCGCCGGTGTCGGTCGCTTCCCTTCAGGACCTCCTCCTGCGGGTCAACCGGATGGTCGAGGACATTCCCGAACTGCTTGACCTGTGCCTGGACCCGGTGTGGGCCACCCCGCAGGGGTCCTTCGTCATCGCCGCTCGGATCACGCTCCGCCCTATTCAGCCCCGCCCGGAGTTGGACCTGCGTCGACTGGCCTGATTGCCGGATCGGACTGGCCCAAGAGATTGCCGGATCGGACTGGACCAAGAGAGGGAGAACTGGTCCCTTCGTCTCATACCACGGTGCAGTAAGCTGCGCCGGCACAACCAGCCGGCGGTGGCTGCTTGGGTGTCACTCCCAACTGAAAAGATCGGCCGGTATGAGTCAGACACAGGTTGTCGCTGAGCCCATCGCTGCCCATCGCCGGGGCCACTCCAACCGCTATGTGGTGCTGGTCATCGTGTTGGCCGCCGCATTCATGCAACTGGTCGACGTAAGCATCGTCAACACCGCCATACCGTCGATCCAGTCCAACCTGCGTGCCAGTTTCGCCGCCATCCAACTGGTGCTGGTCGGCTACATACTTGCCTTTGCCCTCACCTTGATCACTGCGGCCCGGCTCGGGGATCTGTTCGGACGGCGAAGGCTGTTCATGATCGGGATGGCCGGCTTCACCGTGGCTTCGGCCCTGTGCGCCTCGGCCCCGAACGCCAACGTGCTGATCATTGCCCGTGTCCTTCAGGGGGCCATGAGCGGCATCATGTTTCCCCAGGTCCTCTCAGTCATCCAGGTCACCTTCGAGCCCAAAGAAAGAGGCAAAGCGTTTGCCATTTACGGGGCCACTGTGGGACTGGCAACCATCCTGGGGCCCCTCCTCGGTGGGATCCTGATCAGCTGGAACCCCCTCCACCTCAGCTGGCGTTCCATCTTCTATGTGAACCTGCCCATCGGAGTCACCGCCCTTCTGGCGGCGTGGAGGCACCTGGGCGAATCCACCGCCCCGAATCCCAAGCGACTGGACCTGAAGGGCGCCATTGCGGTTGCCCTGGGACTGGGCCTGCTGGTCTATCCCCTCACCGAGGGCCGGGGGGCAGGCTGGCCGGTTTGGATCTGGGCCATGCTGGGAGCCAGCCTGATCCTCCTTGCCGCCTTTGCCGTCTACGAGGTAAGGAGATCACGGTCCAACCGGTCACCCCTGATCCACATGTCGCTGTTCTCCGATCGGGCCTTCGTATCGGGATCGGCGCTCAGCATGGTGTTCTTCATGGGCTTGGCCCCTTTCTTCTTCACGTTCAGCATCTTCGTGCAGATCGGGCTGGGCTACAGCGCGTTGCACACCGGTCTGACCGTGCTGCCCTTTGCCATTGGTTCAGGCCTGGCGTCGGTGGCCTCGGATCATCTGGCTAAGAAACTCGGCAATACGCTGCTGAGCATCGGATGTGCCGTCATCGTGGCCGGGATGATCGGGCTGATGGCCACAGTGCACTATGCCGGGCGAGGAGTGACCACCTGGCAGTTGGTTCCGAGCCTCTTCGTCTCCGGATTGGGCCTCGGCTTGTTCATCGCCCCGGTAACCACCATCATCCTTGCCGGAATACGGTCCGAAGCGGCCGGCTCGGCCTCCGGGGTCATTTCCACCGTCCAACAGGTGGGCGGTTCGATCGGGATCGCCATCATCGGGGTGGTCTTCTTCGGACTGTTGTCGATCAATGCCGCCCACACTGCTCGCCAGGTGAATCCCCGCCTCGAGCAATCCGTGGCCGCAGCATCACCTCAACTGGCGGCCAATCATTCCGCCCTGGACCAGTCCGTGGCCCTGTTCGACCGATGCTTTGTGGAAAGGTCCAGGTCGAGCGATCCTCAGTTCGTTCCCAAGGGCTGTCCCACCTTGTCGCCCGGGGCCTCGCCCGCTGTAGCCCAGTCCGCCGCCGGGGCTCCAGCCTCACCACCCAAACCCGTCGTGGCAGCATTTTCCGGGGCCGCCACCAGGGCCATCGGACTCAATTTTTCGAAATCGTTCCAGGAGACCCTCTTTTACGAGATAGCCGTATACCTCGTAGCGTTCGGCTTGGTATTCTTTCTCCCCCGGGTCGCTCCCCCCGACACCCACGTGTGACACGCGCCACCTCTGGGTAAGGAATGGTTCACGCCGCCGCGGCGTTATCTAGGGTCAAGAAGACCTTTCGTCAGAGCCCTCACCCGACAGGAGAACATGCCAGTCAAGACCATGTCAGCTACGAGCGCCGCCATCGTCACTAGCTCTGCTCATGCTCCGCGTGGACCCAGGCCGGCTGCGGCGCGCCCCGCTCCGGCCCGGACGCGGGCTACAGGCAACGACGCCAATTACAGCGCGGACAGCGTCCGGGCACTTCTGGCCGATCTGGACAGCTATCCCCTACTCTCGCCGACCGAACAGCTTGAGATGGCCAAGCGGGTCGAATTAGGTGATGAGCAGGCTCGCAAGGCCATGATCACGGCCAATATGCGTCTGGTTGTGCACTGGGCCAAGCGCTATCAAGATCGCGGGGTGGATCTAGCCGACTTGATCCAGGAGGGTTCGTTCGGCCTGATGAGAGCCGTGGAGAAGTACGACTGGCGCCGTGGGTTCCGCTTCTCGACCTACGCCACTTGGTGGGTGCGTCAGGCCCTTCAGCGCGCCATACACAACTATGGCCAGACGATCCGCCTCCCCATGGATGTGGCCGAACGTTCGCGGCACATAGACATCGCCGCCCGGGAGCTGGCCGACGATTTGGAACGGGATGCCACCGATGCCGAGATCGCCGAGGCGGCGGGAATCACCGAGGCCCAGATGGAAACCGCCCGCCAGGCGGCCCGGGTTGTAGCCAGCCTTGACCAACAGGTGGGAGCAGATGGGGGCACCACCCTCGGCGAGTTGATCAGCAATGGCGAGGAAGGCTTCGAAGAGGAGCTGACCTATCAGATGGCCATTGGTTCTCTGCGCCTGGCCCTGGACAAGCTCAATCCCCTACCGCGCCAGGTTGTGGAACTGCGTTTCGGGCTCACCGGTTCACCGCCCGCGTCTTTGGAGGCCACGGCCCGGTCATTGGGCATCGGTGTGCGCCGGGCTCGCAGCCTGGAGGCCGAGGCGCTCGGATTCCTGGCCGGCTGTCCCGAAGTCGAAGCCCTGCACACTGCCGCCTGATCGGTCACTCGGGACCGCGGCCCCGATCAGGCTCGGCCCAGGAAGACCACCAGGTCGTCGGGGAGCTCCGAGTTGAATTCGATGCCGTCACCCGTCACCGGGTGGGCCAAACCCAGTCGACAGGAGTGCAGGAAGGTCCGAGCCAGGCCCTTCGCCGAGCGCCGGGGGGCGTAGCGGTCGTCGCCGAGCACCGGATGCCCTATGGCCGACATGTGTACCCGGATCTGGTGGGTTCGACCCGTTTCCAGAGCGCACTCGACCATGGTGGCCCGGACCGGGTCGTCGATGCGGTCCACCACCCGGTAATGGGTCCGCGACGGGCGCCCGCCAGCCGAGACGGCCATGCGGGTCGGCTGGCGCGACGACCGTCCCAGAGGAGCGTCTATCGTGCCGGCGTCATCGTCGAGGTGCCCCCACACCAGGGCCAGATAGGAACGGGTCATCGAATGTGACGACACCTGGTCGGTCAGGGACCCGAAGGCCGCGGTGCTGCGGGCCACTGCCATGAGACCGGACGTCCCCTTGTCCAGGCGGTGCACGATGCCCGGCCGGGTCGGATCGCCCACCGCGGCGATTTCGGGGAATCGTCGCAGCAGACCGTTGACCAGCGTTCCCGCCGGATTGCCCGCCCCGGGATGCACCACCAGTCCGGCCGGTTTGTCCACAATGATCAGATCTTCGTCGGCATGGACCACTTCGAATTCCACTCGATCGTCCGGCACTGGGCTCCGGCTTTGGTTCGCCCCTTGGGTGTTCACCTCCAGCCATGCCTCTTCGTGTACTCTTTCGCTTCGCTGGACCACGATGCGGCCTCCCACCAGGACGCATCCACTGGATACCAAATCGGCCACGGCCGATCTGGGCAGGTCTGTGAGCGTGGCCACGATTCGATCGATCCTTTCGCCGACGAGCACCGACGGGACCCTTGTCTTCACCGGTGAAGAATCCCCCGCCGTCCCCGACGGGTGGGCGTCATGGGCTGGGTCATCGGGCCTGTCGGCTTATGCCGGCCCAAATCATTATCACCACGCCAATCACGATGGAGGAGTCGGCCACGTTGAATGTCGGCCAGTACTTGAGGTTTACAAAGTCGATGACCGCCCCCCCATTGCCCCGAAGAAGGCGATCGATGAGGTTGCCCACCGCTCCTCCCAGCACCAGGCCGAGGGCCACAGTGGTCCAAGCCGAGGTAGCGCCCCGGGCCGCCCGCCATAGCACGATGATCAGGATCACGGCGATGGCAGCCAACACCGGGGAATATCCTGCGCCGAGCGAGAAGGCGGCACCGGAGTTGTAGACCAGTTCGAGGCTGAATGGTCCGATCACCCTGACCGGACCGTCGCTCAGGTAGTGCAGAGCCAGGGTCTTGGTCGCCTGATCTACGCCGATGACGATCAGTGCCACCGCCAGACTGACCGATCGCCGCCGGGCCGCAGCCGTCGGGGGCGCCGTGGCCGGCGCGGGAGTTGTCAACGGCGTGACAGGCCCCCGCTCTTACACGCAACGCACAAGCGTGCGTAGGGCAGGGCCTTGAGCCGAAGCTTGGGGATGGGTTTACGACAACTCTCACAGGTTCCGTAGGTTCGGGCCGCTATCTTGGCTAAAGCGTGGGTTATCTCGTCCACCGCAGCGTGAGCTTGGGCCGACAGGACCAGGTCTCGTTCCCGGTCGATGGTGGCGGTTCCACCTTCACCTGATTCCTCATCGAACTGAACGTCGCCGGGCTCCATGTCCTGGGCCAGGGCATCGGCCTCGGCTTTGAGGGCCTCGGCCGACTCCAAATATGCCGCTTGCTCGGAGAGCAACAGCTCCTTTTGCTCCGCCATGAAGGCGGAATCGTAGACGTCAACGGGAAGCGGCTGGGTCCCTTTGGCGGCCGCCCCGGCAGAGCCCGACCTTGACTTGGTCCCCGTGGCGGCGGGCGAATGTGCCCCGGCGTTCGGATCCGCCATGACCTTGACGATGGTCCGGGCCAATGCAGGCGTCGTGGCTGGCGTCTTTGCCCCGGCTCTCTCGCGGGATCTCGTCCCACCTGGCCTGCCCCCCGTGACCGACGACTTGGCCAGCGTTGGATTGGGATCGGTCGTTGCCTTGGTCGGTGCTGACTTCTTGGTCGGTGCTGACTTCTTGGTCGGTGCTGACTTCTTGGTCGGTGCTGACTTCTTGGTCGAGATTGACGCAGTTGTGGACTTGGGCGCCGTGGCCGGCTTGGTTGGCGTGGCCGGCTTGGGCGCCTTGGCCGGCTTGGTTGGCGTGGCCGGCTTGGTTGGCTTGGCCGGTGCGGACTTCTTGGTCGGGATGGATGCAGTTGTGGACTTGGGCGCCTTGGATACCTTGGGCGATCGCCGGACCGGTGTGGCCGGCATGGCCGGACCCTTGGGAATCATCTTCGAGGCCGGCGACGCGCCCGCCTTGGCCGGAGTCTTGGACACAGCCTGGCCGGCGGGGGAGGCCGACTTCTTGGTCTTCGACGCCGGCTGCTTTGATTTGGTGCTTCGCGCCATGCGATCCAGGTCCTCTTCGCTCCATGACAACCGGCCCCCTCGATGGGTCCGGTGGAGAGATTACGATACCCGCTGTGTCGACCGCATCCGGCCATCATCTATTGCCCGTACGCTGAGGGGATGGTTCCCCAGTCCGGCGACAAGCCTTACCCCGACGTGGCCCAACAGCCCAACTTCGCCGGGCTTGAACTAGAAACACTTGCCTTTTGGGAGCGGGACCACACATTTCAGGCGTCAGTAGACGCCAGAGCGGGCGGCGACAACGAATTTATCTTCTATGACGGTCCGCCCTTTGCCAACGGACTGCCCCACTACGGACACCTGCTAACCGGGTTCGTTAAGGATGCCGTTCCCCGCTACCAGACGATGAAGGGGCGCAAGGTGGAGCGCCGATGGGGCTGGGACTGCCACGGTCTGCCCGCCGAGATGGAAGCCGAGAAGGAATTGGAGCTCGCAGGGCGGGCCGCCATCGTCGAATACGGCATCGATCGGTTCAACCAGTACTGCCGCAACTTGGTCCTGCGCACGGCCGATGCCTGGGAACGCTATGTCACTCGTCAGGCCCGTTGGGTCGACTTTGCGCACGACTACAAGACAATGGATACGTCCTACATGGAAAGCGTCATGTGGGCATTCAAGCAGTTGTGGGAAAAGGGCTTGGCCTACGAGGGCTACCGAGTCCTTCCCTACTGCTGGGAGTGCGAAACCCCCCTGTCCAACTTCGAGACCCGCCAGGACGATTCCTACCGACCCCGTCAGGACCCGGCCGTGACGGTGGTGTTCACCCTGGAGCCGGGACCGGGCTCCTCGATAGCCGACCGGCCCCTCAAGGCCCTGGTGTGGACAACGACGCCGTGGACCTTGCCGTCCAACCTGGCTCTGGCTGTGGGAGACGAGATCCAATACGTCATTGTGGCATCGGATGGAGATCATTACCTGGTGGGGCGGGACCGTCTCGATGCCTACCTCGAGATGCTCTTTGAAGCCGAAGTGGTGGCCACCGTCGACGGGGCCGAACTGGTGGGAAGGACCTACCAACCCCTTTTCCCGTATTTCGCCGAGAGCTCCATCAATGCCTTTCGGGTCCTTTCCGCCGACTTCGTGGCTATCGACGAGGGTACCGGTATCGTCCATATGGCCCCTGGATTCGGGGAAGACGACCAACGCGTATGCGAAAGCGCCGGGATCGGCGTGGTTTGTCCGGTGGACGATCGAGGTCGATTCACCCCTGAAGTGACGGACTTCGCCGGACAGCAGGTCTTCGAAGCCAACCCCGGCATCATTGCCCACCTGAAGTCAGCCGGTTCAATCCTGCGCCACGACACCTACGAGCACAGCTACCCGCACTGCTGGCGCACCGACACGCCCCTCATCTATCGGGCGGTCAGCTCGTGGTTCGTCAATGTGAGCGCCATCAAGGATCAGATGGTCGAGCTCAACCAGCGCATAACCTGGACTCCCCCCAACGTAAGGGACGGGGCATTCGGCAAGTGGTTGGAAGGGGCCCGCGATTGGTCCATCAGCCGCAATCGGTTCTGGGGCTCCCCCATCCCGGTGTGGCAGAGCGACGATCCGGCCTACCCCCGCATCGACGTCTATGGCAGTCTCGACGAGTTGGAAGCCGACTTCGGGGTTCGTCCCACGGATCTGCACCGCCCCTACATAGACAACTTGACCAGGCCCAATCCAGACGATCCCACCGGCCGATCGGTGATGCGCCGGGTCAGCGACGTCCTCGACTGCTGGTTCGATTCAGGCTCTATGCCCTACGCCCAGGTGCACTACCCCTTCGAGAACACCGAACGCTTCGAGGCTCACTTCCCGGCCGACTTCATCGTGGAATACATCGGTCAGACCAGAGGGTGGTTCTATACCCTCCACGTCCTTTCGACCGCCCTGTTTGCATGTCCCCCGTTCCAAGCCTGCGTGGCCCACGGCAACATCCTGGGCAACGACGGGCGCAAGGCGTCCAAGCGGCTACGCAACTTTCCCGACCCCGAGGAAATGTTTGCCAAATACGGCGCCGATGCCGTGCGCTGGACTCTCCTGTCATCCTCAGTGCTGAGGGGCCAGGATCTCATCGTCGAGGATCGGGCCATCGCCGAGGCCGTGCGCAACGTTCTCAACCCCATCTGGAACGCCTGGTATTTCTTCTGCCTTTATGCCAACACCGATCAGGTCAAGGCGCGGGTCCGAACGGACGCCACCGGGGTCCTCGACCGCTACATACTGGCCAAGACGGCGCAATTGCTGACCGAGGTCGCCCAGCGCATGGACAGCTACGACCTGACCGGGGCCTGCGCGTCGCTTTCGAGCTTCCTCGACTCCTTGAACAACTGGTACATACGGCGCAGCCGGGACCGATTTTGGGAGCCACGGCGCCCCAACGCCGAGGAGGACCAGGACAAGATCGATGCCTACGACACCCTGGGTACGGTCCTCGGCCTGCTTTGCCAGGCCGCCGCTCCCCTCCTGCCCATGCTCACCGAGGCTATCTACCAGCCACTGACCGGCTCTCGGAGTGTGCATCTGACCGACTGGCCTGATGCCTCCACGCTTCCGCACGATCCCGAGCTGGCCCGAACCATGGACCGGGTGCGAGACGTGTGCTCGGCTGCCCACTCCATACGCAAGGCCAACGGGCTCAGAGCCCGCCTTCCGTTGAGCCGGCTGGAGGTGGCCAGTCCCGATTCGGCGGACCTGGCTCCATACATCGCCCTGATCGCCGACGAAGTCAACGTTAACGAGGTAGTCCTGTCCGCCGATGTAGTCACAATGGCTGACTCGACCATCGCCGTAAATCCATCGGCTCTGGGACCCCGCCTGGGACCGGACACTCAAAAGGTGATCGCCGCGGCCAAGCAGGGAGACTGGACCCGTACCGGAGCGTCAACACTGGTAGTTGGGGGAATCGAATTATCCGACTCCGAGTTCAGCCTCCGACTGGTTCCCAAGGACAAGGCGTCGATGCGAGTGCTGCCCGAGCACGATGGCCTGGTCAAACTGGATCTAACCATGACCCCAGAGCTCGAGGCGGAGGGCCTTGCCCGTGACGTGGTGCGCCAGATCCAGCTGGCCCGCCGGGGTGCGGGATTGCACGTCTCGGACCACATTTGGCTCCGGATAATGGTGCCGGCCGAGGCCATCGATTCACTTGGCGCCCACCGCCCTTACATCGCCACCCAAACTTTGGCCCACGACCTTGAACTCACCCCGTTCCAGGCTGGCCCGGGGCGTGACGCTGAGGATGACCTTGGACCTGGGGGTGTGTTGGGTTCAGGGGCCCAAGGCGAGGTGTACAGCAGCGACGGGCGTCTCCATGACGGACGACCCATAGCCATAAAGCTGGCGCGGGCCTGAACGACCTCGGATTGTCAGCGCTTACGCGCTGATGACTTGGTCGTCGAGGACCCCTTGGCCGCCGAGGCCGCCCTCTTGGCGGTCGATCGCTTGGCCGGGGCTGGGCTCCGCTTGGCGGTCGCCTTGGCTGGGGCCGGGCTTCGCTTGGCGGTCGCCTTGGCTGGGGCCGGGCTTCGCTTGGCCGTGGCGGGCGTCTTGGCCGAGGATCGCTTGGCTGGGGCTGGGCTCCGCTTGGCCGGCGCTGCGCTCCGCTTGGCGGTCGCCTTGGCTGGGGCTGGTGTCTTGGCCGTGGATCGCTTGGACGCGCTGGGCTTGGCCGGGGCGGGTGTCTTGGCCGTGGATCGCTTCGCAGGGGCCGCATTGGTCACGCTGCGCTTGGCTGGGGCGGCAGGTCGTGGTGCCGTCGGGGATGGACGCCTGGAGTCGGTGGGGCGGTGTGCCGGTCCAGGCGCAACGGCCATGGCCGGGACTGGCGCTGTAGCCAGATCCGCGGGTTTGGCCCCCATAAATCGGGCCAGGCGATCTATCCGGTTGAGGATGGTGGACCGGCGCTCGCCGTTGGATTCACGACCTCGCACCGCCAGCAGTTCGCCCAAGTCCAATTCGGCCAGCAATGGCAGGATCTCGGGCACCCTCAGGCTCTCGTAGTCGGCGATGGGCAAGCTTGATTGCGCCGAGGAAGACGAACCCATCCGCAGGGACAAGGCGTGGGAGGCCAAACTTTGCAAGATGGCCGATCGGCCACGACCGGCTCTTTCCCGCTTGGATACCTGGGCCACCTCATCGTCTTCGAGTTCGTCGACAAGGCTGAGCACCTCAGCTTCGGTGAGCTTGTCGTAGTCGGCTATGGGAAATGCCGATTCGGCCGCGCCCGGTTCCCAGGTGAGATCGGGGACCCCATGCCCGGCACGATCCCCACCTGACGATTTCTCCGAAGCACCCGATTGCGGTCCCGGAAGCACGACAACGGTGGGCTCGTCGGCGCCGGCATCGGGGGCGTCGAATTCCAAACGGTCGGCCAGACTCATGGTGTTGGCGTCCGCCTTGGACTTGGACCTGGACTTGGAGCCCGACGGATCGGCGGCTTTGTCGGCGGTCGGCTGAGCACCGTCGGAGCCTTCGGCCTTCGCGGCGGAACCTTCGGCCTTGGCTGCCGAGCGCTTTCTCCCCAGCTTGGCCTTGACGAAGGAGAACGGTCCCAATCGGGGCTTGGGCGCAGCCACCGGCTCTTCGGGTACTGGCCGATCGACCGTCGCCGTCGCCGTCGCCGGGGCGGTGGCGGATTTGGCTTGGGCCGCGCCTGGCGAGCGCACCTTGCGGGGCGCAGGCCCGAGGTTGGAACTGGGCTCGTTCAAAGGCATAACTCCCCCTGCCGTGGCCTGGCGAAGGTGTCGGACGTCAGCCGCGGTCTTGAAACGGGCCGACAAGGCGAGGATGACACATGCGGCAAACGCCGCGCCGATGGCAACATAGATGAGGGCCAGGCTGTTATCGATGAAGCCGACGATCAGAGTCGCCGCGCTCAGCAGGATCAAGCCCACGGTAAACAAAGTCACAAGTGCCAACACTCACCCACCACCCGAGTAGTCATTTTGGAATAGGAACAGGCCGAGACAGCCGGTGTGGGGAGGAGGACTGGCCCCCGGGTTCCCCATGCCGGTCAAGAGCGCCAATTGCGCCCCGATTCCTCCATGCTAGAAGATCGATTTTCCTGAGCCGACCAATCCGTGTCACCAGACGGGCCCTGGGCCTGGACGGTGGACGTCGATCGAGATTCCCAACCCTCTTCGTAACCGGCATCAGGGCCAGGGTTAGACCGTGATTCCGACGAACCTCCCGCAGGTGGATCCGACGCCGCAACGTAGGTAATCGCGGGCGGGGGCATCGCCGTCATGTTGCCGTCCAGCCACCGAAGGGTGTCGGCCAACGCCGCTTGCAAGCGAGACCTTTCTCCGTCGAGGTGTCGCTCCAGGCTGTCCACATCGGCCTGGAGATTGTTTCTGGCTGCCTCCAGGCGATTCAGCTCGGCTCTTACCTCGGCCTCGGCATCCGCTTTCATGCGAACGGAAACCTCGGTGGCATCCGACACAACGGCGTCGGCTTGGAGATTGGCATTTTCGATGACTTCGGCAGCCTGGCGTCGTGCGTCAGCAACGGCCTGATCTGCGGTCCGCTGGGCCATGACCAACGTTCGCCCGATGACGTCTCCCGCCTCAGCCGGCATTTCCTCGGAGCGGGCCTGGGCCGCGCTCTCTGCCCTCTCGGCCCGGTCCACCGTCTGGCGAAGACGCTGCTGGAGCATGTCGAGGCTCACGGCCACTTTCTCCAGGAACTCGTCCACGTCATCGGGGTGGTACCCCTTGCGGGCTTCTCTGAACTCGACATCGCGGAGGACCTTTGGCGAAACTTCCATGGAGCGTGATGCTAGTGCGTGCGTGCGTCGTCGCGGAAGCGATTGGCTTTACCGGTGCCCACTCCCTCAGCGTCCGAGAGCTGGTATCAAGAGAATCTCGATCACGAAGAACACGATGATCGGCGAGAGGTCCATACCGATCTGGCCCAACCGAACCGGGGGCAACAGCCGCCTTATCGGACTGAGCACCGGCTCGGTCACGGTGTTGAGAAACCGGGCCACCCCGCCGATTGGCGAGCCGGGCGAGATGGGGAAATAACTGAGAATCACCCGGGCGAAAAGCAGGATGACGAAAATGTTCAACAGGTCGACTATGTAATGCAAAGGGTCATCCGATTCAGGACTGGTACAGTCCGCGCTCGCTCAAACGCTGCTTCTCTTCGGCCGATACCTCGACGTTAGACGGCGTAAGCAGGAAAACCTGGTCGGCTACCTTATCCATCGATCCACCCAGTCCGTAGGTGACCCCACTGCAGAAGTCGATCATGCGGCGGGACAGGTCGCGGTCCACTACTTGGAGGTTCACGATCACCGGCTGGTTGGACCTGAGGTTGTCCCCGATCTCCTTGGCATCGGAGAACCGGGCGGGTGCCACCACGTTCACCTTGGCCCCTTTCTCGGGCACCAAGGGCCGGACCACAGCTCCCCGAGGTATCACCGGCCCCACCCCAGCCGGGTCGTCACGGGGGATGGCTCGAACTGACGTCAGGGTGGGCTCTGCTACTTCCGGGGAAAGGGTCATGGCCCCGGTGCGATCCGCGGCCGGGCCCTGCACCCGGTCACGGGGCGAATAGGCGCCACCGTTGGGGTTGTAGTCGCGGTTAGCGGCGCGCCCCGGGTCCCCGTCGGCTGGGTTGTAGGACTCGTATTCGTGGTATTCGTCATCGTCCAGGCCCAAATAGACCATGGCCTTGCGAAAGATTGAAGCCATTTGCGTGCCTCCCTGACAGCCAAGCTTATTGTTTCACCGGGCACTGCGTGGAACGGGGACCCTGGGGCGAGGGCCAAATAGTCCCTGGCCGATTCGGATCACGGTCGATCCCTCGACCACGGCGTCTTGCACATCGGTGCTCATACCCATGGAAAGCCCTCTCAAGCCAAGGCCGCGGGCCAGGTCGGCCGCGCGGGCAAAGACCTCGCGCGCCGGCGGTCCCCTCGTCCCAGCCGGCATGGTCATCAAGCCTGCGATGTCGAGCTCGTAGGCGCTCAGGCCCTCCACCAGACGGGCAACCTCGGTTGGAGCGACACCCCGGCGCTGCGCCAGGCCGGTGAAGTTGGCCTGAATAAAGACCCGCGCACCGGGGGCATGACGAGCAATCTCGGCCCCTTCCTCCAGGCGGGTCACGCTGTGCCACACGCTGACCACAGGACATAGAGTCCGCACCTTGTTGCGCTGGATGGCTCCGAGAAAGTGCCAACGTATGCTCCCGCCAGACCGAGCCTTGAGGAGCAGCTCAGGGGCATAGTTCTCACCCAGATCGGCCAATCCGGCCCGGAGCGCGGTCTCTACCAATTCGGGGCCGAATCCCTTGGTTACCCCAACCACAGTGATGTCCCCCGGCTCCCTACCCCAGGCCCGGATACGGTCCTCGAGGGCTTTCAAGCGAGACGTGAGCATGTCCTGGCCGGCCTGGCCCTCAGCGAGATTGTCCTCGTGACCGCCGGTTCGGGCAGAGCCGCTGGGGGCAGTGTCAGAGGGATCACTCACGCCACATCACCAGGGCCTGGCGGCCGACATCGCCTCGAGCCCGATGGGAAAAATAATCCGGGTGACAAGCCGTGCAGGGGCTCGGGCAATTGACCATCGCCGCTCCGGATCGGTCCACGGCGGCCCGTACGGCGGCGGGCAGGTCAAGAGCCCACGACCCGGTGGCCGTTCGTGCGCGCACACCCGGACCGAAGCGGTCGCCAAGAGCGTCGAGCCCCTCGAGGCCGAATTCATAGCACTCGGGATGGATGCACGGCCCCAGAGCGGCCACGATGGGTCCGGTTCCCCCCCGACGCATGGCTTCCACCGTTTTCTCAATCACCCCGGCCAGGAGTCCTCTCCAGCCGGCGTGCACCGCGGCCATGGTTCCGTGTGGATCGGCCAGGGCCAGGGAGGCGCAATCGGCCGTCATCACTGCCAGAGCGCGCTCGAAGGTGTCGGACACGAGAGCATCGCCGGTCGGGACGCCTTGATCCCCGAGGCTCTCATCGATCACTCCACCGTTGCGGTCGACAGTGACTACGTGGGCGCCGTGGACCTGATCGAGTGTGACCCATGGTCTGGCCACCACCAGTGACCGGCGCCTTACCATTTCCGCCGTCAGTGGGATCCGGCCAACCGTGCGCAGGTCACCGTCCTGCCGGGTGGTCCAGAGGGCCTTCACTCCGCCTGGGAGGTCCACCTGAGCTACTTCAGGAAGGAGGGTACGTCAAAGTCGTCATCGCCCAACTCCAGGCCGCCGTCTCCGGATGCGTCAAAGATGTCGGGCTGGCGAGGATTGGAACCAGCGGAGCCGACGGATGACTTGGCGTCATCCCATCGCTCAAAACCAGCGGCAATAACGGTTACCCGTACCTCGTCACCCATGGCGTCGTCGATGACACTGCCAAAGATGATGTTGGCATCGGGGTGAGCCACGGCGTGAATCACCTCGGCCGCCTCATTGACCTCGAACAGCCCGAGGTCGCTGCCGCCCGCAATGTTCAAAAGGATACCCCTGGCCCCTTCGATAGAGGCCTCGAGCAGCGGGCTCGTGATGGCGCTGCGCGCTGCGGCAAGTGCCCGGCCCTCCCCCGAACCCGACCCGATGCCCATGATGGCCGTACCGGCGTTGCTCATGATCATCTTGACGTCGGCGAAGTCGGTGTTGATCAGACCGGGCGTGGTGATCAGATCGGTGATTCCCTGCACCCCTTGGAGCAGCACTTCATCAGCCATCTTGAAGGCGTTGACCATTGAGGTCTTGTCGTTGGAGACGGTCAACAGCCGGTCGTTCGGGATCGTGATGAGGGTGTCGACCTTTTCCTTGAGGCGCTGGATGCCCGCCTCGGCCTGGACCGAACGACGCCTTCCCTCGAAAGAGAAGGGCCGGGTGACGACGCCAATGGTCAAAGCGCCCAGGCCCTTGGCGATCTCGGCCACCACCGGCGCACCGCCCGTGCCCGTGCCGCCACCCTTTCCCGCGGTGATGAAAATCATGTCGGCGCCCTTGATGACCTCTTCGATCTCGTCGTGGTGCTCCTCGGCCGCCTGACGACCAATGTCGGGATCGCTTCCGGCGCCCAAGCCGCGGGTCAGTTGGCGACCAATGTCCAACTTCACGTCGGCGTCGCTCATGAGCAGGGCTTGGGCATCGGTGTTGATGGCGATGAACTCCACCCCCTTGAGCCCGGCGTCGATCATCCGATTAACGGCGTTTACCCCCCCGCCGCCGATCCCGACAACCTTTATGACTGCTATATAGTTTTGCGCTGCGCCGACCATTTGTGTGTTCGCCTCCCCGGAAATTGGGATCGAGTGCCAGTTGCCGCCGATTCAATGGTACGGGAGCGGTGCCCTACTTCATTGGATGCCTGTGGGCTCATTGTAACCCTTGGACCACCTTGAGTTGTCGAAAGACCAGGTTGAGGGTCACTGTTACCCTCGACTGGAGATTTAAGTTTCGCCCCAGGCTCGACCCGGGCCCCAACCTACGGGCGGTACCCCGGTGGGTCAAGGTCGAAGCATGTCGGGTCAATGTCGCTCACGGGTGCGAACCTTGGCGGGTCACGGTCGGGGCCTGGGGCACCGAAACATCGATCGCTGTCACTCCGACCAAGTTGACCCTGGCCAGCACGGTCGAGAGGGACCGAAGCTTTTCCGCCAGCTGATCGGTTCCTCCCAGTTGGGCCAAGCCGCCGAAGGCGAGATGCAACTCGACCTGGCCTCCTCCGACCTCGTTGATGCTGAGCACCTGGGTCCGCACCGATGCCGGAATGTCGCTGACCAGAGCCGCGGCCACGGCCAGGGCGGGCGCCGCCGATCCATTCAGGTTCGATCCCGCCGGCACCGTTTGATCCACTCCGGCGATGGTGACCAGGCCGGCTGGTGGCGCGTTGGTTACCTCGAGCACTCGACCGGTCGAGTCGACCACCGACCACTGTCCGGCCTTGGCAGGCACCTTGGCGACTGGGATTCGCTCCACTACGTTGACGACAACCGTCGAGGGCCATTGAAGGCGAACCCGGGAGCGGGCGACCCAAGCCAGCGCATCGATCCGGTCTTGCGTGGCTGTGGTCGAGATGTCGACCATCGGCTCCCCCTTATTGATTTGAGCACTTGCCGCCAAGGTGGCGACTGAGAGGTGCGAGGAGGGTGTTATCCGAACGTGGCGAACTCCGACAATGGGGGAATGGAGCACGGCCAGGGCAAGGGCAATGGCCAGAACAGTAGAGAGCCCCCACACCAGCAGTCTGAGCCGTCGGCGTCCGGCAGAACGGGCCACGGCAATCCGCCGTTCCCGCATCCGAGGCTCGATGGCGATCTGGGCGCCGGCCTGGCGGCCTGAGCCAGTTCCGGCCTGGCGGCCTGAGCCAGTTCCGGCCTGGCGGCGGGGCTTGGCCCGGGTGTTCGTGGATGTGGTCACCGGTTACCTCCGAAAGCGGGGGCCGAGCGCCCCACGATCTTGAGCTCGGGCGTCAGCCGGTAGCCGACGCGCTTTTCAACCTCATTCATCACGAATACAACCAAGGCCACCACGTCGTCGGCCGAGCCGCCCGAGTCCGCCTGGATGAAGTTGGCGTGCTTGGTCGAGACGCCGGCAGTGCCGATCCGGTGACCCTTCAATCCGGCCAGTTCGATCAAACGGCCGGCAGAATCATCGGGGGGATTGGTGAATACCGAGCCCGCATTGCGACCCCCGGGTTGGTTGGCGCGCCTCCAGCTCACGATCTTGGATATCTCCGACTCCGACTCGGGGCGATCCCCGGGTGACAGGGCCAGAACGGCGCCAATGACCACTTGGCCCGAGGAAATCGAGGAACGCCGATAGCCAAAATCCAGCCCCGGCGTGTCCAGGTCCTCGACCTCGGAGTCGAAGAGATCCCAGACGCTGGCCGAGTCCGTCACCTGACTCATGTCCGAGCCGTGTCCCCCGGCATTCATGCGCACCGCCCCACCGATTGATCCGGGAACGCCCACGGCCCACTCGAATCCGGTCAAACCGGTCCTGGCACTGGCTCTGGCCACCACGGGCAGGCTGGCCGACCCTCCAGCACTGAGCCGAGTGCCCGCCGTCTCGATGGCTGCGAAGCCTTCGCCCAGTGTCAGGACGAGGCCTTCGAAGCCGCCATCGGTCACCAACAGGTTGGATCCCTTGCCGATGACCAACACCGCCAATTCCGATACCCGCAGCGCCTCTCCCACCCGCTCCAGATCCTCGAGGCTGTTGGCCTCGAAGTACAGATCGGCGGCACCCCCCACCCGGTAGGTGGTGAGTTGCCCGATCGGGAATCCGCGGCGGGCCTTCGGACCCAGGACGTCGGCCGCGGCCTCGACGGGTTCGACGGACCCACCGCGGCGTGTCGGGCGGCCCAGGGTCACCACTGCACCCTGGCCATCAATTCGTCGGGCAGGGAGGTCAGGTCACCGGCGCCCAATGTGAGACACAGGTCGCCCTCGACCAGGATGGAGGCGACCGTGTCCAACAGCTCGGTGCGGGTGGCGGCATATAGAACCCTCGATTCAGGGTGAGCCTCGGATATGGCCCGCACCACGAGGCGACCCGATACCCCGGGCCGAGGGGCTTCGCCCGCCGGATAAACATCGGTGACCACGACTACGTCGGCTCCCTCGAAGCAGTCGGCGAACTGGGGCCACAGCGATTCCGTGCGGGAGTACCGGTGGGGCTGGAAGACGCAAACTACCCGTGCCCAATCGCCCTTGATTGCAGCCTGGACCATGGGGCCGATCTCACCGGGGAGGTGGGCGTAGTCGTCCACAAAGGTGACTCCACGCTGTTCCCCCCGGAACTGGAATCGGCGCGCCACCCCGCCAAAGCGAGACAGGGCCCGGGCCACCGGCTCGGGCCCCACTCCGATGAGCAGAGCCGCCGCTGCTGCGGCCGCGCCATTTCGGGCATTGTGGTCGCCGGGGATGGGCAGGACCACCTCGAATAGGTCGGCTCCCGAACGGGAAAGGCGAAATGAGGCCGTGGCCCGGCCATGGCGTAGATCGACCATGCGGAACTCGGCGGCGGGGGAAGTGCCGTAGGTCGACACAACACGGCCCATTTTCACCAGCCTGGCGGCCAGACGTGAGGCCACCGGGTCGTCGGCACACGCCACCACCGGGCCGGTGGAGTTCGCCATGAAGGTGAAAAAAGCCTCGGTCAGCGCCTCGAAGGACCCGTATGTCTCCAGGTGGTCGGGCTCCACGTTGGTTACGATCCCCACCTCGGGGTTCAGACGCAAGAAAGTCCCGTCCGACTCGTCGGCTTCCACCACCATCCATTCCCCGCTGTCGTGAAGGGCGCCACCGCCTATCTCGTTGAGTTCGCCGCCAATGATGAAGGACGGATGCAGACCGGCCTCCACCATGACCAGGGACAGCATGGAGGACGTGGTTGTCTTGCCGTGGGTGCCAGCTACCGCAAGAAGTCGGGGCTCGGCCGCCAGCCCGGCGAGGACGTCGGCGCGGGAGAACACCTCCACCCCGTGGTCAAGCGCCCAGCGCACTTCGGGATTGGAAGGAGGAACAGCAGTGGAAATGGCCACGAACTCGGCGTCGACGACATTTTCGGCCTGGTGGCCCACCGTCACTCTCACACCGGCGGCCCGCAGCCGATCAAGGGCGGCCGAGGCCCGCAGATCACTGCCCGAGACGACGTGCCCCATGCCGGCCAGGACGGTGGCTATGGCGCTCATGCCCGCCCCGCCCACTCCCACCACGTGGACCCGCCGGGGACGGGTCAGATCGGGGACTCGATCAGATAGCCCGGCCATCAACGATTTCGCCGCCCAATTGCAGTATGGGCCGTACGGGCCGGACTGGGCCGGGCCATTCGAGCCGGACTGGGCCGGGCCGTTCGGACGGGACGGCGTCCGGTGCTCCCCGAGGTGGCCGCGCGTCGATCGAGACGAACCATCTCCCGTTCGAGGTGGTCGATCCCTTCCCGGGGACCCAGCGGGGATCGCTTCGATTCATGCGAGGCGATATTGAGCACCACTCCTACCCCGGCCATCATGATCACCAGGCTCGATCCACCGAAGGACACAAAGGGCAGGGGCACTCCGGTCACCGGCAGGAGACCAATTACCGCACCCAGATTGATCACCGTCTGGCCGATGATCCATGCCGTTATCCCGGCCGCCAACAGCCCGCCCAGCCTGTCCGAGGAGCGGGCCGCGACACGCATGCCGGCGATGGCCAGGCCGACAAACAAAGCGATGACCAAGAGGCCCCCGATCAGACCGAGCTCTTCACCGATCACGGCGAATATGAAGTCGGTATAAGCATTGGGAAGAAAGCCCCACTTTGCTCGGCTCGCTCCCAGGCCCACACCGAAGAGGTGGCCCGAGCCCAGCCCCACCAGGGATTGAACCACCTGGTAGCCGGCGTCAGATCGGTGGGCCCAGGGATTGGTGAACGAGAGCAGGCGCGCTCGGCGATAGGGCTGGGCCAGTCCGAGGATGATCGCTCCACCCAGCGCCGTGCCCATGAGTCCCAACAGGGGACGCCACGGCGTGCCGGCGGCAAAAAGGACACCGAACGTGATGCATGCCAGCACCAGGGTGGTGCCCATGTCGGGCTGGCGCATGACCAAGAATCCGGCCAGAAAGAAGACGATCATCATGGGTTTGAGGGTTTGGGACCACTGCCCCATCCGATCGCCGCGGCGGCTCAACAGGTCAGCGCCGTAGATGACCAGGGCGAACTTCATGACTTCCGATGGCTGGATCCGCAGCCAACCGGCCCCCACCCACCGGCTGGACCCACCCACCACGACCCCCACTCCGGGGATCAGCACGGCCACGAGCAAGGCGAAACAGATCAGGATGAGCGGAGCCTTGAGCCGGCTCCACAGGTGGTAGTCGATTCGCGACGCCACCACCAGAACAAGAAAGCCAAGGGCAGCCCACATGGTCTGTCGTTCGAAGAAGTACCACGACGACCCGAAGTTGCGAAGGGCCACCACCGACGAAGCAGACAGCACCATGACCAGGCCCACGATGTTCAGCACTACGACCACGCTCAGCAACAGGACATAGGACGACGGCTTGGACCGCGTCCGCTCCGAGCCGGACGGGACAGAGCGGACCGACGAAGCCGACCGGGCCGGGCGGGGGCGGGTCGACCGGGCCGGGCGGGGGCGGGCCGGGCGGGGGCGGGCCGGCCGAGAACGGGGGGGCGCCTGGGTTTTCACGTTGCCTCCTTGGCATGCCGGAACAGGTTGCCCACGGCTCGTTTGAAGTCATCTCCGCGCTCCTCATAGGAGCGATACCAATCGAATGAGGCACACCCTGGGGACAGCAGGACGGCGTCGCCGGGCCGGGCCAGGTCGGCGGCCCTTTGTACCGCCTCATCCATCGAATGGGCCATGGCCACCGGACGCAGCGGTGCGAACACGTCCTCCACCTCGGGGGCGGCTTCTCCTATGGCCACCACGGCACGCACCACCCCGGCGCCTTGGGCCAGGGGAGCCAGCGAGACCCCCTTGTTGCGGCCGCCGGCAATCAGGACCACCGAATCGAATCCCGACAGGGCAGCAAGCACGGCCGAAGGGGTGGTGGCCTTGGAGTCGTTGTAGTACCCGACGCCTCCGGCCTCGCCCAGGGGTTCGACCCGATGAGGCAATCCGGCGAAGGAGACCAGGGCCTCGTGGCAGGCCTCGAGGCCGGCGCCGGCAGCGTGGGCGGTTGCCACCGCGGCCAAGGCATTGGCCACGTCGTGGGGTCGCCGTCTGGGCAACTCGTCGAGGCCGGCCACCACCTCACCGTTGGGCAGGCAAAGCGCCCTACCGACCAAGCGGTAGTCGCCCTGGTTCAACCCAAACGTGGTGGGCACGACCGGGCTGGAGCGGGCCGTTGCCATCACCTCGGAGTCCTCGGCATTGACCACCACGGTGTCCCCATCACCGCAATTGGCCCAGATCTTGGCCTTGGCCGCCACGTACTCATCCATATCCCGATGCCAATCGAGATGGTTCTCGGCGACGTTGAGCCATACCGCCACTCGTGGATGGAAGGAGTCGGTCAGGCTGAGTTGGAACGACGAAACCTCGACCACCAGGATCTCGGCGTCGGTGGCAATAGCGTTGACCAAGGGAACCCCGATGTTCCCGGCGGCCATGGCTCTGCGCCCCGATGCCACCAGCATGGAAGTCACCAGGGTGGTGACCGTCGTCTTGCCCGCCGTGCCGGTGATGGCCAGGATGGGGACGCTGGCCCGCCGGGAGGCAAACTCGATGTCACCGATCACCGGAACCCCGAGCGAGAACAGCGGATGGTACGGGGGCACTCCAGGGCTGGCCACCACCAAGTCAGCCCGGGCCACCACGCCGGCCAATTCATTGGTCGAGGGGGCTTCGAGCAGCGTGGCCCCCGATTGGGCCGCCAGATCCCTGACTGAGGCATTTGGGAGGTCGTCGACGCCCACCACCCGAAAGCCCTCGGCCGCCAGGCGGGCCGCCATGGCCAATCCGGTCACCGCCATGCCCACTACAACAGCCACACGATCCTGTCCCCCATGGTCCAATGGGAGGGCGTTTTGGGAGTTCGTCGTCAACTCACGTGACCGGTCGAGATGAAGTCGGCGTAGAAGATGCCGAGCGCCAGCGCCGTGCACAGTCCGGCCATGATCCAAAACCTCACGATCACGGTGGTCTCGGGCCAACCCAGAAGCTCAAAGTGATGGTGGAAGGGCGCCATGCGGAACACCCGGCGCCCGAAGAGCCGGAAGCTGGTCACCTGAACCACCACCGAGAGGGTCTCGACCACGAACAGTCCGGCGATGATGGGCAGGAGCAGGTCCAGGTTCATCTGCAGGCACAGCGCGGCCAGGCCCCCACCGATGGCCAAGGATCCGGTGTCGCCCATGAAGATACGGGCCGGCGCGGCGTTCCACCACAGGAATCCGGCACAAGCTCCGGTCAGGGCAACGGCGGCCAGAGCGAGATCCAAGGCGTTTGATATGCGGTAGATGGAGAAATGGCGGAATTGCCAGTAGCCGATGATCGCCAGGCAGGAGAAGGCAAATGTGGCGCTGCCCGCGGCCAGACCGTCGAGGCCGTCGGTCAGGTTCACGGCGTTCGAGGACCCGATGATGACCAGTACGGCGAAGACAGCCCAACCCACATGGCCCAGATCAATCGACAGGTTGGCCCGGGCGAACGACAGATGGGTGTTTACCCCGGCCCAGGAGATGCCCAGGCCGGCGAAGATGATGGCGACTCCCAACTGGCCGCCCAGCTTGGCCCGCTTGCTCAACCCGAGGCTTCGCTGGTGTCGGACCTTGATCCAATCATCGGCCAGGCCCACCACGCCGGCGCCCATCACCACGCCCATGACCAGCAAGCCTGAACTGGTAAAGGCCGCCCCGATGCTCAAGTGGCCGACGATGTAACCGGCCAGCACCGACCCCAGGATGGCTATGCCGCCCATGGTGGGGGTCCCGGCCTTGACTGAGTGACCCTGTGGACCGTCGTCGCGGATCTGTTGGCCGATACCCCGGACCAGGAGCAAGCGAATGAGGAAGGGAGTCACGGCCACCGACACCAACAGAGCGACGCCCCCGGCGGTGAACAGCGAGATCACGAACCTGCCCCCTGAACCCGTTCGAGGGCCGACCAGGCCTCGGCCCGATCCTCAAAAGGAAGGGCGTGATCGCCGACAATCTGAAATTGCTCGTGGCCCTTTCCCGTCACCAGGACCACGTCACCGGGACGAGCCGCCGACACCGCCAAGTCGATGGCGGCCCGCCGGTCAGGCTCGATGACCAGCACATCGGTGCGGACCACCCCGGCGAGGACCTCGGCGACAATGGCGCGGGGATCCTCGTGTCGCGGGTTGTCAGTGGTGAGCACTGCCAGGTCGGCCAGGTCGGTGGCCACCCGTCCCATCCTGGGCCTCTTGGAGCGGTCCCGGTCCCCCCCGCACCCGAACACCACGATTACCCGAGCTCGGGGACCGGAGGTCTGGCGAGCCGAGACCAGCAGCTGCTCCAAACCGTCAGGCGTGTGGGCGTAGTCGACCAGAACAACGAAATCCTGGCCTCGGCGCACCGCCTCCACCCGACCGGGCACCGATTCCAGCTGGGAAAGACCCGTGGCGACAGCCTCGTCGCTGACTCCCACCAGGCTGGCGGCGCACGCAGCGGCGATGGCGTTCTGCACATTGAACGAGCCCCCCAGGCCGAGCGCTACCGGCCGACCCCGCCAGGTGAAGGTACTGCCGGCCGGGCCTATGCAGACCTCGCTCACCGAGGCATCAGAGAACGCCACGGTCGGGATCGACTGGGCCTCGATCAGACGTCGGCCCCACGCATCGTCGGAGTTGACCACGGCTCGAACCGAATGCTCGGGCGTGAACAGGGACGCCTTGGCGGCAAAATACTGCTCCATGTCCCCATGAAAATCCAGGTGGTCCTGGCTCAGGTTCGTGAACACCGACACGTCGAAGTCGACCTCGTCGACCCGATGCTGGGCCAGGCCGTGGGAGGAGACCTCGAGGACGGCCGCGGTCAGGCCGTCGGCCAGGAATCGGGCCAGGGTGGCCTGGAGCACCGGCGACTCGGGTGTAGTCCGTTTGCTTTCCAGGGTTCCGACGACCCCTGTGCGGTATCCCCCGGCTTCCAGGATGGAAGCGAGCATGTGGGATACCGTCGTCTTGCCGTTCGTTCCTGTCACCCCAATGACCAGCATCGACTCTGACGGATGGCCCCAGAACGCTGCGGCCAAGCGGGCCATGGCCGGCCGGCATTGGCCCTCGGGTACTAATAGCTCGACCACGCCCAACCCCATGGGGCGCTCGCAGAGCAGGGCTTTGGCGCCTCGGGCCAGAGCTTCGGAGGCGAATTGGTGACCGTCACTGTCCTGGCCCGGCAGGCAGCAGAACAGGCTGCCGGGCTCCACTTGGCGGCTGTCGAATTCTATCGAGGTGATGGCCGCGTCGCCGGTTACTTGGAGATCGAGGACTTCGGCCAGGTGCACCAGACCCATTCCCGCCATGGCCACAGTCACCGCAGCGCGGTCGGGGTCCGGACCGTAGCTTGAGCGGGTAAGCCCGAGGGGGGGACGTCGAAGAGGCGCAGTCCGTACTGAACCACGTTTGCAAACAGTGGCGCCGCCACCAGACCACCGTATATCTGGGCCGGCTGGTCCAGGACCACAATGGCTGACAGGGCTGGGTTCTGGGCCGGGGCGAACCCGGCGAAGGTGGCCATGAACGCTCCCGGCTGGTAGCCGGGGCCGTTGGTCTTGGGGATCTGCGCCGTGCCCGTCTTGCCTGCCACCACATAGCCGGGTATGGCCGCCGACGTGCCGGTTCCCTTCTTCACCACCTGTTCGAGCATCCCGGTAACGGCCTTGGCCACACTGGCGTCGATGACCCGGCGAGGGGGCTGCACCGGTGCAGGACTCACCGATCCGTTGGGTGCCACCACGGCTCTAATTAGGCGGGGGGCCACGAACATCCCCCCATTGGCCAATGTGTTATAGGCATCCAGCATCTGCACCGCCGTGACCGACTCGTCCTGGCCGATCGGAACCGATCCTATGGCTGTCCCCGACCATTTGGAGGGATCTATGAGCAGGCCTTGGGATTCACCCGGGAAGTTGAGCCCGGTGGGCTGGCCCAACCCGAAAGCGTTCAAGTAATGATTGATGCGGTCCTTGCCCAACATCTTGGCGATGGTGATCGTCCCGATGTTCGACGACTGGGCAAGGATGTCCGAAACGGACATGGACTGGGTGGGGTGCACCTCGGCGTCATGGAACAACGTGCCGGCGATGTTCATGGTGTCGGGGACGGTGAAACGTTGAGTCGGAGTGATCACATGATCCTGCAGGGCGCCGGAGATGGTGGTGATCTTGGCCACCGAGCCCGGCTCGTAGACATTGGTGAGGGCGTAATTGGACGGGGCCGGCACCGGAGGTGATCCGGCCTTTGCCCCGGCCACCAGGTTGACCATGGCCAGGATGTCGCCCGTTTTGGCATCCATGACCACGGCAATTCCACCCTTGGAATGCGAAGAGGTGATCTCGCCCGCCAGGGCCTGGGTGGTGGCGTACTGCATGGAGCGATCGATCGTCGTTTGCAGGCTGTGCCCCGGCTGAGCCGGCGTGAAGCTGCGCTGGCCGCCGGGAATGTCGCCTCCGGCCAGATCCTTTTCCACCACAGACTTGCCGTCGTGGCCCGACAGGACCCGATCGTATTGGTACTCCAACCCGGCCTGGCCGTGGTGATCCCAACCCACAGTGCCGATCAGATTGGTGACCAGGCTGCCGTTGGGCTGGAATCGACGGGGGTCGTTCTCATAGGTCAGCCCGGTGAGATTGAGGGCCTTGATCTTCTTGGTCGTGGCGTCGTCGACCTGGTGGGCGAGGTAGACGTATCCGGAGTTCTCGCTCAAGAGGGACTGTAGATGTGCCGCGGTGTCCTTGAGCAGGGGGGCCAGCAGCGCGGCATCGCCTTTGGGATCTGTGATCTGGTAGGGATCGGCCACGACGGTCGTCTGGGGAGCCGACATGGCGAGAACGTTCCCGTTGCGGTCGAGGATCTGACCCCGAGGAGCGGGAATTACGACGGTGTGCAGGAGCTGGGAGGCGCCATAGGCGGCATAGCGCGTTGCCGGGAACACCTGGATGAATGCCAGCTTGGCCCCGACCAGGACGAAGATGGCACACATGCACACCGCCATCACCCGGTAGCGGACCGACGGTCGGCGCGCCCCGGCCCGGTTCAACGTCGCGTCGTTGCTGTCGATCCGGCCTTGGCTGCCACCGGAGGAGAAACGGGGGCCAAATAGGTGAGAGTTGGGGGTCGCACCATGCCGTGAGCCTGGGCCGTGCTCACAATGCGAGCCGGAGCCTGGAGAGTGGCCGCCTCCAACCTCAGGTTGTCGTGGGTCGCCTTGGCCTGGGACAGCTGGGCCGTCATGTGGTCGAGGCGAAATTGGTTCTGGGTGATCACGACATGGGCCACAACCACGCCGAACAGGCAGATGATGGCCATGGCGCCACCCGCAACCACAAGCAAGCGGGCCCGGCGCCGGCGGGCCCGGAGTTGGGCCCGGTCATCCCCGAGGATCCTCAGAGGGGGGCGCGACCTCGACGGGGCCTGGGCCGGATGGGCCGGGGCGCCGGACGCGGCCCGGGCAAGGCGGGACCGGTCGGCGGGGCGAGCCGCGGTCACAGCTGTACCGCCAGCTTCTCGATGGCCCGCATCCGGGCACTGGAGGCCCGGGGGTTGGAGGCCAACTCCTCGCGAGAGGGCCGCCGGCCCCGGAGGAGATGGCGAGCATGGCCGACCGCCCCGCACACACAACCGAGGGGCACAGGGCAGGTGCACCCCCCGGTCACGGCCTGCCCGAACACCTCCTTGACGATGCGGTCCTCACCCGAATGGTAGGAGAGGACGACGGCCCTGCCCCCTTTGACCAGCGCATCCACCCCGACCCCCAGGGACGGCCCGAGAATGCTCAACTCGTCATTGACCGCGATGCGAATGGCTTGAAAGACCTTCTTGGCCGGGTGGCCGCCCTTGCGTCGGGCAGGAGCCGGTATCGCTGCGCGCACGACATCGGACAGTTCCCCAGTCGTCGCCAGCGGACGGGCTTCCTCGATAGCCAGGGCTATGCGCCGCGCGAAGCGACCCTCACCGTTGGCGGCAAATATTCGGGCCAGCTCCGCCACGGACCAGGAATTGACCACCTGGGCCGCATCGAGTTCGCCCCTGCGATCCATCCGCATGTCCAGCGGGGCGTCAAAGCGATAGGAAAAGCCCCTCTCGGCCTGGTCGAACTGGGCAGAGCTCACGCCGAGGTCGAACAGTACGGCGCTGGCGCCGTCGGGGGCGAAGGTTGCGGCCACTTGGGCCAGCTCGGCAAAGTTGGCTCGCACCAGCACGGCCCTGGCGCCAAAGGGGACCAAGACGCCCGCAGCGGCCTCCAGGGCTGTCTCATCGCGGTCCAACCCGACGATGGTCATTCCCGGATTGGCGCCCAGAAGACGGGCGGCATGACCGCCTCCGCCCACAGTGGCATCGATCACTGGGCCGGGGGGAACCGTGGCCAGCAGGTCGAGCACCTCTTGGACCATGACAGGGGTATGTGAGAATTCCTGGCTCATCCGCAGTCCCTCGACCGTTCCGGTACCGGCAGGGCATTTCCCTGGCCGATGGGGTTGGAACTGGGCGGAGTAGGGGCATTCCACCGATCCGATCGAGGGACTGCGCATGGTCAGGAAAAGGTTTCCTCCACTTCGTGGCGCCGGCCGACATCGTGCTGCTCGTCCATACCGTGTATCAGGCGAGCCTCCATGGGCTTGATCCGAATTTGCCAGTTGTCCGGAGACCACAGCTCGACCCGATCTATGGCCCCATGGACCAGCACGTCGGACTCCAGGCCGGCGAACTCGCGCAAGTGGAGAGGAATGAACATCCGGCCCTGCCTGTCCACGTCGACCTTCGTGCTGCCCGAGGCCCACACCCGGGCCAGGTTGCGCAGGTCCCTGCTCTCGGCCGCTCGTTCCTCTCGGACCTGCATCTCCCGATTGAATTGCTCGGCCGTCCACAGTGCCAGGCAGCCCTCGTGAAACTGGCTCAGAAAGCCGCCGTCCTCCAAAAACTCGGGCCGGAACTTCGAGGGAAGGATCACCCTGCCTTTCAGGTCGAGCGAGTGCTCGAACCTCCCGAAGAACTTGGCCACCGGCAATTGCGCTCACGTCTCTCCCTGTGGCGTCGGGCCCCTCCCCTATTCACCACTTCGCTCCACCATACGCCCCAACCCACCATTGGTCAACCCTTCCGATGCAAATTCCCGCAGTCCGACACGATTTCGCGCCTATCGACACAAATTTCGACCAGCCAACCGCACATTCAGGCCCGCGAACTCCAGTTCAGGCCTGCCATCGCAGATTGAGTCAGGCCTGCCATCGCAGATTGAGGTTGGCGAGGAAGCTCCGGACCAGTTGGTCGTGATCGACAAGGTCCCCGACTCCGGCGGCAAAACTTCCCAGTTGCTCGCAGAGCTCAAGCCGGGACGAGTCATCCAGATCGAACAACTCCGCAGTGAAGGCCGGGTCATGGCCTATGAGGGCGGCGCACTGGAACAGGGATCCGGCCCGCCACCGGCGCTGGGCCATACCCACCACCTTGCGGCCCGCCACGAGGACCTCACCTGGACCCATTCCGGCAAAGCAGGCCCAAGGCGACCAGGCCGTAGACACGATCCGACCCCGGTGAACCTCGACCTCTTGCGCCCCGATAGCCATCAAGGCCTGTTGCCACACCTCACCGAGCCACCAAAACGCCCGTCCGACATCTCGACATCCAAGCGGGTCGTCGGCCGGTATGAACACCTCGGTCCAGACCACCTCACCGGGTCGGAGCAGTACCGCCCCCCCTCCGCTGCGCCGTCGCAGGATTCTCACTCCCCGTGATCGTGCGGCTTGGTGGTCGACATGGCCTTCGGGCTGGGTACTGCCGAGAACCAGGGCCGACGATGACACCCGGCCCACGAGCACCGATCGGTCATCGGGGGGGACGCTGCGCCCCAGCACATCACTGATATCCGCCCCGGCGCCCGCCCTCGGGTCCGTCGGAATGTCAGGCCGACCGATAACCGACGTCTATGTAGGGCTCCCAATCAGAGCGGACCGATCCGCCCCCTGTTGCCAGCAACCATGTGCGCTGGCGGGGCTGGCTGGGGGGCCGGTGCAGGGTGAGGCCGATCTCGTTCAACAGACGGTCCTCCTTGCGGGTGTTGCAGCGGCGGCAGGCGGCCACCACATTGTCCCAGGTATGCAAGCCCCCCCGGCTGCGAGGTACCACGTGGTCGATATTCTCGGCCGGGCTGCCGCAGTACTGGCAACGATGATCATCACGAGCGAACACGGCTCGACGGTTGAGGGCGACCCTGGTCTGATATGGCACCTTGACGAAATAACACAGGCGCACCACCGATGGTTCGGGAACGCTGAGCCGGGCCGAGCGAAAGGCGCCACCGGTGTCGTGGAGCGTCTCCGCCTTCCTTGACAGGACCAGCATGAGTGCCCGACGAGTGGCCACCACGCACAGCGGCTCATACGAAGCGTTGAGGACGAGCGCTCTGGCCATCATCAACCTCGTGGATCAGCCACCCACATCCCGAGCGACATTAGTTCAAAGTCTTTCCATCCGGTGGCACCAGGTCAGGAAATCGATCAGGTCTAGGGGGCCCGGTCGGGCCTGGGGGGATCCGTAGATGGTCGTCATACGGAAGCCAAGCCACCCCTGATCGGGTACGGGCCAGAAGGGGGGGCGCCGCCACCAGCCCGGTCCGGCCATCCGGCCCACCTGGATGATCGCCGTGCTCCAAAGTCCAGGCCGTCGGGCCAAGGCCCACGCCCCAGTTACCACCCACGGTAGGCCCGGTCGCGCCCTCAGAGGCCCGATGGCACCATGATCGTGCGGGATAGACACCGGGCTCGCTCAGTGCCGGCCGGCATCTTTCCAGGCTCCGGCGTCGGCCTTGGGCTCCTTGGGCAGCCCGAGGACCATCTCACCCAATATGTTGCGCTGCACCTGAGAGGTGCCGGCATAGATAGTGCCCGCCCGGGCGCTTTGGAATATCCCCGCCCACGACGCAGACGAGTTGGGCGCCCCCTCGGCATCTGTTTGGAACGAGCTCGACGGGGCCTGACCGGACGGGACGGTGGCGGCGGCCCCCAGGATGTCCATGGCCAACTCCGTGACCACCTTGTGGTACTCGCTCCAGAAGAGCTTGAATATCGATCCTTCTGGCCCAGGGGCCGATCCCCGCAGGAACCCGGTAAGGGACCGGTAGCCCAGGTAGCGCATGATCTCGACCTTGGAGTAGCACCAAGCCAGGCGTTGGCGAATGAGCGGATCACCCGCCTTGCCCAAAGAACGGGCCAGATCCATCAAGCGGTCCAACTCGCTGCGGAAGCGCAGGGGCATGGTGGCCGCTGCCTCGCCCCGCTCGTAGCCAAGCAGGGTCATGGCCACAGCCCAACCGCCGTTCACCTCTCCGACCACATTCTCCGCCCCGGTGCGGGCATCGGTGAAGAACACCTCGTTGAACTCGGACTCCCCCGACATCATGCGGATAGGCCTCACCTCAACACCGGGCTGGTCCATGGGCACCAAGAGGAACGAGATGCCCCGGTGCTTGGGAGCGTCGGGGTCGGTCCTGGTGAGCACGAAGATCCAATTGGCCAGGTGTCCAGCCGAAGTCCATATCTTTTGGCCGTTGATAACCCATTCGTCACCATCACGCTGGGCCTTGCATCCCAGGTTGGCCAGATCCGACCCGGCGTCGGGCTCGGAATAACCTTGACACCACACGTCTTGGCCCGATAACAGGCGGGGCAGGAACTTGGTCTTTTGCTCCTCGGTGCCCCAGGCAAGAAGGGTGTTGCCGATCATCTGAATGCTGAACACGTCATTGGGGCCACCCTGAGGCACGCCCGCCTTGGTGAACTCCTCGGCCAGGACAACCTGCTCGATCAAGCTGAGCCCAGGCCCGCCATATTCCTTGGGCCAGGACACGGCCAGGTATCCGTGTTCATGCAGCACCTTGCGCCACTCGGTGGTGAAGCGGGTGGCGTCATCCCGGCCCAGGGCGCCGATCCCTCTCCAACCGGACGGCAGCTTTTCGGCCAGAAAGGCCTGAACCTTTTCTCGGTAGGCCTGTGCTTCGGCCGGATAGTGAACATCCATGGATCCAATGGTAACCCCACCCACGCAAGACCAGACCCGCCACCAGGCGGTGCGATTTCGGCCCCTCCGGCCGATAGCATCTCAAGGGCATCCCAAAGGAGGCCCAGTGCCCAACCATCTCCCTTCGCCCCCACCGGGCAGGCCGGCCTCTAACCTCCCGGCCCGCAAGGCCACCGAGTTGTTCGAGGACATCGTGGCCAACATGGCTCGGGTCATCCAGGGCAAGGACAATGCCATCCGGCTGGCCCTGGTGTGTCTGATGGCCCAAGGTCACGTGTTGATCGAGGACGTTCCCGGAGTGGGAAAGACCAGCCTGGCCAAGGCCTTGGCATCCTCAATCGCCTGCGACTGGCAGCGCATCCAGTTCACCCCCGATCTGCTGCCTTCGGACATCACCGGTGTCAATGTTTTCAACCGGTCCACCAGCACGTTCGAGTTCCGCCCCGGGGCGGTCTTTGCCAACATAGTTCTCGGCGATGAGATCAACCGGGCCTCGCCCAAGACCCAATCGGCCTTGTTGGAGGCAATGGGCGAAGGCCAGGTAACCGTCGACAGGGTCACCTATCGACTTCCCGCTCCCTTCATGGTCATCGCGACCCAGAACCCCATCGAGCACGAGGGGACCTATCCCCTACCCGAAAGCCAGCTTGATCGCTTCCTGCTCCAGATCACCATGGGCTACCCCGACCGAACTGCAGAGCGGGCCATGTTGGAGGCCCACGGCCGATCAGACCTCCTGGGAACCCTCACCCCGGTGGCCGGTTCAGCCGACGTGGCGAACCTCATCTCGGGTGCTCATTCGGTTTTCGTGGCTCCGACCATCCAGGAATACCTGGTCGATCTGGCCCAAGGCACGCGGGCTCATCCCGGCCTGGCACTCGGCATGTCACCCCGTTCCGGCCTGGCCCTACAGGGTGCGGCCAGGGCGTGGGCTTGGGCCCAGGGGCGCGACTACGTCGTGCCCGACGACATCAAGGAGCTGGCTCAGCCCGTGCTCGGGCACCGTATGGTGGCGTCGCTGCGGGGGGCTCACCATCGAGGAGTGGAGGAATGTCTAAATGAGGTGTTGAACACCGTGCCGGTCCCTGTGGGTCAGACCACCCAGGCCTGAGTGTCATGAAACGCGGCGCTCCCGTTCCCACCCGGCGGGGATGGCGGGCCCTGGCCCTAGCCGGGGGGCTTGTGGCGGCCGGGCGGGTGTTCGGAATCGTCGAGCTGTACATGCTTGCCGTCGCCAGCGCCGGTTTGGTGGGGGCCTGCCTGGTCCAGAGCCAATGGCGCCGGCCGCGCCTGTCGGCCCGACGATCGGTGTCGCCCACCCGGATCCACGTCGGGGATGAGGTCAGCGTAGATGTGGTCGTGGCCAACCTCGGTCCCCGCGCTACCCCATCGCTGCACGCCATCGACTACCTGGGGCGGAGGCGGCCACCAATGGAAGCACCCCTTGGATGGATCGAATCCAAAGGCCAAGGCGGTTTCTCCTATCACATCGCCTGCCAAGCCCGGGGCTTGCATCGTCTGGGTCCGGTCAGCACCGAGGCCGAGGATGCATTTGGGCTGGTGCGCACCCGGTCGGACTGCGGCGGCGAGGCCCAATTCCTGGCCTATCCCCGCCTGGAGAGCCTGGACGCTCAAGACTTGGCCGGGACGGAGGAGTCACGGGGCAGCTTGGCCCGTTCCCGATCCCGACCGGGACCTGGCGAAGACTTCCACGCCCTACGCCCCTACGAGATCGGTGACGACTTGCGACGGGTTCACTGGCCCTCGGTGGCCCGCACCGGAGCCTTGATGATCCGCAAGGAAGAGACCCAGTACCGCCAGCGCCTCACCGTGGCGCTCGACCTGCGCCGCGTGGTGCACAGCCCCGACACCCTGGAGGCCGCCGTTAGCGCCGCGGCTTCGATCCTGGCCGCCGATCGACCCGGATGCCTGACCCGGCTGGTCAGCGGGGACGGGTTCAGTTCCGGGTTCGGCGCCGGCTCCAACCATCTCGAAGCAATCCTGATGCACCTGGCCCTGGCCCGAATGGTCCCAGATCAAACCGCTGATGGCCTTTTGGCCGGACTGCGATCCCCTGGGCGAGACGCCAGCATCGTGATCGTCAGCGCCACTCCTGGTCCGCCCGATGACCTGGACCGCATGGCCGGGATGACAAGGTGGTACCGGGACGTAACCCTGGTGACAGTGGCCCGGCCCGGCTGGGATCCGGCCACCTACGGATGGAGCAACGATGGTTCGGATGATTCGGGCCGTTCGACATCGGGTTCGGGCCGCTCGACACCGGGCTCTGACCGTTCGACATCGGGTTCGGGCCGCTCGACACCGGGCTCTGACCGGCCCCTGGAGTCGTTGACGCCCGGGGTTCGCACCATCTCTTTTCTGGCCGGGGAGTCATTTAGCCAGGCTTGGGACGACGCCCTGGGCCAAGGCCATCCTTTCGGGGCCGCTGGACAACGCACGACCGGCGTCGTGCCGAGCCGCAGTGGCTAGGGCGAGCCGCAGTGGCTAGGGCGAGCCCGAAGGTCCAATTGGCTCTAGTGGCCGTGACCGCCATGACGGCGGCAAACTTCGCGCGGGTGTTCCGAGGTACAGGATTCTTGCCCCCACTGTTGGCCACGATGGTTGTCGGGCATGGCCTTTCCTACCTGGGCAGGCGTTACCGGCTACGAGCCGGGCTGTCGCTGACGGTCGTCGGCATCGGAGTGATGCTGGTGGGGATATGGGTGAATTTTGCCCAAAGCACTTCGTGGGGACTTCCCACGATCCGCACCTGGGATGCTGTGGGCTCGGCACTTTCCCGCAGCGCGGTCAATTTTCATCAGCTACAAGCGCCGGTGCACGCCGGGCCAGGATTCTTATTCATTGCCATGATCGCCGTGGGTGCGAGCGCCATATGGGCAGACTGGGCCGCATTTCGCCACCAGGCCGACATCGGGGCCTTGACCGCCCCATTCGCTATCTTCGTATTTACCTGCGATCTGGGCGCCGGCCGAGGCCAAGCCCTGTCCACCGCAGCTTGGATGGCGGCGGTACTTGCCTATCTGGTGCTGGCCCGTCACCCCCGTCCAGGCAGCGAGGGCATCGCCCGGTCGGCCGCCCTGGGTCGACTCGGAGGGCGCCAGACCCCGGCCCGCACGGCGGCCGCGAGCCTGGGGATCGTAGCCCTTCTGGCAGGTGTCATCGTGGGCCCCAGTCTCCCCGGGGCAGGGGCGGTCGGGCTCATCCACACCAGGGGCGGGGACAATTCCGGACTGAGCTCTCGCACCACTATCAGCCCGCTGGTCGACATAAGGGGCCGCCTGATCGAGGAAGGCAACACCGAGTTGTTCACGGTGGCATCGCCGGCTCCGGCGTACTGGCGCTTGACCTCCCTGGATCATTTTGACGGCAACGTTTGGTCGTCATCAGGGTCCTACGTGCTCGATCCCAACGCTTTGCCCGCCAGGCTGCCCGTGGCCATGTCGTTCTCGACGCTCGATCAGCACTTTGCGATCTCCAAGCTCAATTCCGTATGGCTTCCGGCCGCGTGGCAGCCCGTTTCGATAAGGGACAGAGCCTCGGTTGCCTACAGTGCGGGCACCGGGAGCGTCCTGACCTCGGGGTCGAGCTCCGACCATTCCGACTACGAGGTCTTCTCACAGATTCCCCGATACAGCCCGACCCAGCTGGCCCAGGCCCGCATCAATGAGTACGGACCGGTCGCTGTGGCCAACCTGGGACTACCACCGGGGATACCGGCACGGGTCATAAACCTCACCGACACTGTCATCCGAGGCCACAACACTGCGTATTCACGGGCACTGGCCCTACAGAGCTACTTCCGGCAGAACTTCACCTACGACCTCAACGTCCCGGCCGGTCACTCGGATTCGGCCATGGTCGATTTCCTTGATTCCAAGCGGGGATACTGCGAGCAGTTCGCCGGAACGTTCGCGGTCATGGCCCGACTGGCCGGGCTCCCCACCCGGGTGGCGGTGGGCTTCACTCCCGGCCGCCTCGGCCCCGATGGGCGCTATCACGTCACCGGGGCGGACGCCCACGCTTGGCCTGAGGTGTGGATGGGACAATTCGGGTGGGTCAGCTTCGAGCCCACGCCGGGACGGGGCCAGCCCGGGGACCAGTCCTACACCGGAGTCCGCCCGGCCCAGTCGCCCCAGGGCGCGATTGCCGGAGCCCCCGGAGCAGCGACAACCGTTCCGGCCGCCTCTTCCTCACCGGCATCGCCCGCAGGGGGCCGCTCTCACGGAGTCAAGGGTGTCGACCCCAGTGGTCAGACCCATGGTCGCTCGTCTGGCCTCGACGTCGGCCATGACCTGGTCGTCGGGCTCTTGGTAATTGCCCTGTCCGTACTGGGTTGGCTGCTTCTGGGCCTCGTGCTGACTTTCGTCGAAATCGGACGCCGGCGGCGGTCCGATCCCCTGGGCCAGATCACCGGGGCTTGGGCCGACGCCGAGCGCTCCCTGGCACTGTCCGGCCATCCCCGCCACAGCGCCGAGACCATGGCCGCGTATGCGCGCCGCCTGGCTGCCCTCGAAGTGAGCGCGATGGTATCGCTGGCGGCAGCCGCCCAGGAGGCCTGCTACGGACCCGAGATGATGAACCACCAAGCGGTTCGCTCGGCCCGAGAGGCATCGGCGGTAATCCGCGGCCAGGCCCGCAGGCACACGCCCAAACGCCAATTGCTACGCCGAGAGATGCTTCGTCCCCGAGACACCTGGGCCCGATTGGACTACTGGTCCCGCTTGAAGCGGTCCCGGGCCCGGCGTCGGGCATCGATCCAGGTCTCAGACACCCGTTGGGCTCGCATCGACTGAGACACCTGGTGCCACCCCGCCTTGCCCATTCGACGCAGGTTGCGCTCGATGACCAGCAGCGAGAACAACATGATCAGAAATCCGGCCAGGCCCAATATCAGGGAGGTGGTGAAGGAGATGAGCAGGATGGCCAAGCCGGCCAGGAAGCCGACTCCGGCCCACCAGCAGTTGCGACCGGCATGGCGGTAGACGGTCTCGGACCGCACCCGATCGGCGAACTCGGGATCTTGTTCGTAGAAGTTCTGCTCGATCTCATGGAGAATCCGCTGTTCATCTTCAGATAGCGGCACTGCCGATCCCTTCTACTGCCCTGGCGTGAGCACCCAAGGGCCCACACCTAAATAATCGCGCAGCCAGGGGACGACAACAACGCGTGGGGCAAATTTCCCCATCGTGGAGTTGGCGGAGATTCCCCCCGTCGGGCCGAAATCGTTCCCCAAAGTCATGATCAAGGCCACAGTATCTCGCATCGAGAGGTCTGGGGGCGCCACCACCAGCTTTGGGCCGCCCATCTTTCGCGGGCCCACCCTTAGCCGGGCGAGTCCCTGTCGAGCGATTCTCTGTCGAGCGAGTCCTTGTCGAGCGCTTCTTCGCCGAGCAACTCTTCGCCGGGCGAGTCTGTGCCTGGCCCTTTCTCCGGAACCCTTTGTCCGTCTCGAGCATCGGCATCGTCAATCGAATCCAGCCTCGGTCCCCACTGGGCGTCGCCTTTTGATTTTACACGGAGACGGCCCCCGTCAATCAGTGCCGCCGGCCCCAGTGAGCTCTCACCGAAGCGCCGTCGGACGGCATCGGTGACGTCGGTGGCCTGGGCCCTGGCCCGGGCCGATGCGACGCCACGGCCGGCCCAATCCTGGTGGGCGCCCGGTTGGGCTGTCGGATCGTCGATATCATCGAAGCTAAGCGCCACTGCCGCATCGGTTGGGGTCGTTTTGGAGACTCGGCTCGGCGGCGGAATGGCCGGGTCCCTCGGATCGGGTAATTGGCCGGCGGGAACGTCAGTTGGCGGCCAAGGGCTCAACTGGGCCATGGCTACCCCGAGGAGGCGGACCCCTTCATGCACATCGAGGCGGGCCAGCAATCCGGCCGCCACCCTGGCGATCTCGGGACCGGAACGGCACGGGTCCGACAACGTGAGGGAGCGGGTAAGTGTCCGAAAGTCCGCGAATCTCACCTTGAGAGTCACCGTCCGACCGGCCAGGCAATTGTCCCTCAGTCGGGATGCCACAGCGTCGGACATCCTGACCACATGGCCACCCAGGCGCACCGGATCCCTCTCATCGAGAGCAAAGGTCTCTTCGTGTCCGACCGACTTGACCGGTCGCGAGGACACCACCGGGCGGGCATCTCGACCCCAGGCCAGGTCGTGAAGCGAACGCCCGGCCGAGGGGCCCAAGGCGTTGACGAGACTGGAAGGGGGCACAAGAGCCAGGTCGCCGATGGTGGAGACCCCGAAGCGTCTCAGGCGCTTTGCCGTTGCGGGACCTACGCCCCATAGGTGGCGGATGGGCTGGGGGTGGAGAAACTCGACTTCCCGGCCGGGCCGTACCACCACGACGCCAGCTCCATCGGACACCCCGAGCGCGCTCGGGGTTGGCTTGGCATGCTCCGAGGCCAGCTTGGCCACCAACTTTGTGGCGGCCACACCCACCGAGCACCACAGACCCAACTCCTGGCGGACTCGGGCCCGCACGGACCAGGCGATCTCCTCGGAGGCACCGAAGATCAGATGGGCGCCGCTCACGTCCAGGAACGCCTCGTCGAGGGCGATCCCCTCCACGAGCGGCGTGAAACCTTCCAGAACCTCATGCAGCATCCGGGAGATTTCGGCGTAGCGCCCGTGGCGCCCCTGGATGAAGGTCGCCTCCGGACACAGACTCCGGGCTCTGGCCATGGGCATGGCCGATCCGACGCCCTTGGCCCGCGCCTCATACGAACAAGAGGCCACCACCCCTCGGGCGCCGATCCCGCCCACCACGACCGCCGATCCGGCCAGGTGCGGGGCATCGAGAACTTCGACGGCGGCAAAGAACGCATCCATGTCGACGTGGAGGATCTCGGGTTCGGGTAAGCCGGATGCGGGGGGACCGGTCTCATTCACGGCTGCGCCGGCGTCAGTCCATCAATCGAAGGCGTCGGAACCCCTCGGCAAAGGCCACCCCGGCACTTCGGCCTCCCTCCTCGGCCCGTTGTCGGACCACCCGTCGCAGCCACTCGCCCGGGTCGTCCAACTGGCTGGCATGACACAGCAGGGCTTCGATCTTGGTATCCAGAGTGGCAGAGATGTCAACCCAAACGTCGGGCTCCAACGTCCCCGAGAGATAGATGGTTGCCACCTGATGAGGTGGCCCTTCCTCGGAGAAGTACAACGGCAAGGCGGCGGCCGGGGATGCGGCATCAAGGGATGCCCAACCGGCGATCCGGTGATCCCGATGATTGTAATAATCCTGTCCGAAGAACACGGCCAGCGGGTCAGGACATACCAGCACCGTCGGACGCACGCGCCGGATCACCGAAACCAGCCTCCGGCGCAGGTCCGGTGTGTTCTCCAGCTCCCCATCCGGTATGCCCAGATTCTCGTGCCCGTCAAGACCCAGCACCTGCGCCGCGTGAGCCACCTCATCGGCCCGGCGGCGGGACAGATCGGCCGAGTCGACACCGACAACGGTGGTGCCCTTGTCGCCGAGGTTGCAGATCAGTACCTCGATGTGGGAACCGGCCTTGGCCCATGAGGCCAGGGTGCCTCCACAGGACACCTCGGCGTCGTCCGGGTGGGCATATATGGCCAATGCCACCTCGGGAACGGAATCGACAACTTCGGCCACCCTCCGAGCGTAGCCAGGTTCAAGGCGCCTCGGAGAGTGCCCGGAGGGCTCTTTCGATGCCGGCGTCGTCGACATCGGCATGGGTGACCAGGCGCACGATTCCCGGAGCGATGGTTCCCACCAGAACACCCGATCCCCTCATGTGGCGCTCGAGGCCGTCGGTGTCAGGGTGGGGGAAAACCACCATGTTGGAGGCCACGGCTCCATTCGATGCTCCCATGACATCCCATCGGGCTCCGACACCCTCCGCCAATCGGTTGGCCCGGACGTGGTCCTCGCTCAGGCGGTCCACCATGGCGTCCAAAGCCACCAACCCGGCGGCGGCCACGATCCCGGCCTGACGCATGGATCCCCCTAGGCGCGACCTCTCGGCCCGGGCCTCACCCACCAGATCCACCGGTCCGGCCAGAAGTGATCCCACCGGGGCACACAGACCCTTGGACAGACAGCACATGACGGTGGTGGCAAGTTTCGCCCACGAAGAGGCCGCCACTCCTGTCGCCACCTCGGCGTTGAACAGCCGGGCCCCATCCATGTGCAGCGCCACCCCGGTGTCCGACGGAGACAAGCGGGCCAGATCCTCGATGTCCCAGATGAGCCCGCCCGAAGCCATATGGGTGTTCTCCACACAGGCCACGCTGGGCCGGGGTTGGTGATGCTGGGCCGAGTCCTTTGCCCACTGCACCCAGACCGGGTCCCATCCTCCCCCGGTGTCGTCGACCTCGAGAAACGCCACCCCGCTGTTGCGGGCCGAGGCTGCGCCCTCATAGATGACCACGTGCTGCCTCCTACCCGCCACGGCCACTGTGCCAGGCTGGTAAAGGAGGCGCAGGGCGATCTGATTGGCCATGGTGCCGCTGGGCACGAAGAGGGCAGCCCCCATGCCCAGCCGGTCGGCGAAGGCCTCCTCCAGCCGATTGACGGTGGGATCCTCCCCGTAGACGTCGTCGCCCACCTCGGCGCTGGCCATGGCCCGGCGCATGGCCTCGGTGGGCTGGGTGACGGTATCCGAACGGAGGTCAACCATGGCGCCATTCGTTCCGGTCATTCGCTAAGCCTAGGGTTCCTGGCCCGGCCCTCGGCGAGGGGGCTAGACAATTGAGCGTGCCCATCGCCGATGACGCCGGACCGCCGGGTGCCCTGGATGTGGCCCTCGAGCTGGCCCAGTCAGCGGGCCGGCTCTTATTGATCGGCTTCGAAGGACCCCGCTCCTCAATCAGAACCAAGTCATCGGCCACCGACATGGTCAGTGACATGGACACCGCTTCTGAGGCTCACATCGTGGCCGGACTGCACCGAAGCCGCCCCGATGATTCGATCCTGGGAGAGGAGGGGGCGGCCAAGTCGGGCCCATCCGGATACACCTGGGTTGTCGATCCCCTCGACGGGACTACCAACTACCTCTACGGCCACCCGGCCTGGGCTGTCTCCATCGCCCTGCAAGACGACCAGGGTCGGTCCGTGGTCGGGGTGGTGCACCAACCTCTGACCGGCGAGACGTTCTCGGCCGTTCGGGGCCGGGGCGCCTACCTCACCCGGTCGCCATCGGTGTCGGGTCCAGGTGGCGGGGATAATCCGGAGTCGATACCTATCGGAGTGGCTCCCGGACCTCTCGGAGTGGCTCCCGGGCCAGGGTTGGCGGAGGCGTTGATGGCGACGGGATTTTCCTACGACCCGGCCGTCCGGATGCTCCAGGGACAGGCCCTGACCAAGATCGTCCATCAGGTCCGGGACATCCGACGCATCGGATCGGCCGCCTTGGACCTGTGCTGGGTGGGCGCCGGGCGTCTCGACGGGTTCTGGGAGGCCGGCCTGGCCCCATGGGACAAGGCCGCTGGATCGCTCATCGCCCAAGAAGCGGGGGCCAAACTGGTTGAATTGCCGGCGCCGGGCCTCCCGGGAGATCCGCCTTTGATCATCACCGTGGCCGCCGCCCCGGGATTGGAGGCAGAGCTGGTTGCTCTTTTGGCCGCAGCCTACGACTGCCCCGAGGATCCCTGAGCTGCGGTCACCCGAAGAACACCTCGGCCACGCCGAGCAGATCGGGATCCACCGTTTTGAGTTGGGCCACGGCATCGGCCAGCGGGACACGGACTATCCGTCCCGACTGGAGCGCAACCATCTTGGCAAAATCGCCGTCATTTACGGCGTCGATGGCGGCGATGCCGAACCGGGTGGCCAGCACCCTATCGAAGGCGGTCGGGGTGCCGCCGCGTTGGGTGTGGCCCAGGATGGTCACCCGTGATTCGAAACCGGTCCGACGCTCTATCTCGGCGGCCAGGATGTTGGCGATCCCCCCCAGGCGCACATGACCGAACTGGTCCAGTTCCACCACCTCGGGACTGACCGGATCCCCCATGGCCGCAGGGTTGTCGGCTCCCGACGCCACCGGCATGGTCCCAGCTCGAGGACGGGCTCCTTCGGCCACGACCACAATCGAGGCAAACCGGCCTTTGGCGTGGCGATGGACCAGGTTGGCACAGACCTCTTCGATGTCGAAGGGCTGCTCGGGTACCAGGACTTCGGCCGCTCCGCCGGCGATCCCGGCATAGGTGGCGATCCAACCGGCGTGGCGGCCCATGACCTCGCACACGATCACACGATCGTGTGCTTCGGCGGTGGTGTGCAGGCGGTCGATGGCGTCGGTGGCAATTTGGACCGCGGTGTGGAAACCAAAGGTGACTTCGGTTGCAGACAGGTCGTTGTCGATGGTCTTGGGCACCCCCACAACGGGCACCCCCCGATTGGCCAGGCGGGCCGCCACGCCCAGGGTGTCCTCTCCGCCGATGGCCACCAGGGCCCCCAGGCCCAATTGAGCCACCGTGGCCAGACAAGCCTCTTCGCCCCCTTCCAGCTTGTAAGGATTGGTCCGCGATGTGCCCAGGATCGTCCCGCCGCGGGGCAGGATCCCCCGACACCGCTCTACGTCCAGGGGTAGCACCCGGCTTTCCACTACACCCCTCCAGCCGTCGGCGAATCCGATGAATTCAAAGCCGAATTCATCCTCACCCTTGCGCACCACTGCTCGAATCACCGCATTCAGACCGGGGCAATCTCCCCCGCCAGTCAACACACCAACCTTCATATGGCCACGCCCCCTGCTCGCCGGAATGCCAGACCGCAACTACAGGCTAGGTCGGCTGGGGCCGACAAATACTGTGTTGAGAACACCCCGCATCACCGTTCGGTTCCGTCGTTGCGCCATGGTCGGCGCGACCGTTCGGCTCCGTCGTTGCGCCGTAGTCGGCGCGACCATGGTGGCACTCCTCGCGGGCGGGGTTCCCTGGGCCACTCCGGCGGGCGCCGCCATGGTCGCCGCGGGCCCGGTCCCCCTCACGCTCGCCGCTCCCGCCGGTGCCGCCGGCCCATCAGATGTGGTCGCCAAGCAGAACCGGGTCCTTCTACAGATTGCCGCAGTCACCGACCAACTGGCCAACATCGAATCACACGTGGTCAGCGATCAGCTGCAGCTGAATTCGATCCAAGGTTCCTGGTACCGGACACAGTCGAACGCCCAGGCAGCTGCGGTGAACGCCTTCATCCAAGGCCCCAACGCATCGACGGACTCGGCCCTCGGGCGGGCCCTGGCCGGGCTGGGCGCCAACTTCACCGCCTCTGTCTTCATGGCTGCGGCCTTTGCCCAGCAAAAAGCCGACCTGAGGCGTTACGCCTCCCTTCGCCACCAGGTCGGCCTCGATCTCTCCCAGGTCCGAGCCGAGGAGCGGGCTGGTGTAGTGATCCAGGCCCACTTGTCGACCCTGCAAGCCGATCTGGCCGCCCAGCTGGCCGTCCAAGTCGCCCGGGTGGCCCGGGCCAAGGCCGCAGCGGCCGCAACCCTCCTGGCCGAGGATCAGGCTCGGGCCGCCGCCATGGGTCGATCCGGTGCCTCCGCGCCCGGCATCGCCACTGGAACCGGGTCCGCTACCGGCGCAGTGGCGTCGGGCGCCGGTCACCTGCAAGCCACCAAGGCACAGCTTGCCCTGATGGCCCGTTACCCGTTCGGGCCCATTCCGCCTGGCGCCGCCCTGCCTCCCGGCCTGTCTCCCGTCGGATCGGCACAGGTCGGTGTGGCCTCCTGGTATGGCCCGGGATTCGACGGCCTGGCGACGGCCAGCGGAGCGATCTATGACGAGAATGCCTGGACTGCGGCCAGTCCCGACCTACCGCTTGGAACCTTCCTGGTCGTGAGCCGAGGTTCGGCCCGAGTCCTGGTCCTCATCAACGATCGAGGCCCCTACGTGGCCGGGCGCTTCTTGGACCTGAGCCATGCCGCCGCCACGGCCCTGGGTTACAGCGGTCTGGCCCAAGTCAGCGCCCAGGTGGTGACACCTTCTTGACGGCTAGTGCCTGGAGCTCGGAGAGCGACGCTTGGGCTCGGTGGACTTTGTCAGCAGACCCGCCTCGCGCTCGAAGTCGCCTGCCTCGGTGAAGTCCTTGTACACACTGGCGAAGCGCAAGTAGGTGACATCATCGAGAGAACGCAGCAGGTCGAGAACGGCCAGGCCCACTTGCTGGCTCGTCAGGTCGGGACCGTGGGGGCGCAGCACCTCTTCGACCTCGGCCGCCAGGCTCTCCATCTGATCCTGGCCGACCGGACGGTTCTTGGCCGCCGAGCGGACCCCGTCGATCAACTTGCGGATGTCGAACGGCTCGCGTTGACCCGACCGTTTGACGACCCACAGAGGGGCTTCCTCCACCCGTTCGAATGTCGTGTAGCGGCGGTTGCATTCCAGGCATTCCCGCCGGCGCCTGATGGCCACGCCGTCGTCGGCCAGTCGCGAGTCCACCACCTTGTCTTCCACGCTGGCACACCACGGGCACCTCATTCCCTCGACGGTGGTACAACCCGACCCATTGCGCAAGTTCGCCGGCGACCCCAACACCTGCGCCGCCGTACCCGGCGAGGCAACCGCCAGCACGGTCATACCGGGGATCGGTCAGACATTCCAGAGATCACTCAGGGAAGGGTGAGGAGTTGTCCAACGTGCAGCTCGGAGCCGCCCGCTTGATGGGATAGCCGGCTCACCAGGATCCGGGGGTCGGCCTGGGGGTCGGACTTGGTGGCGATGCTCCACAGGGTGTCCCCGGGCTGCACCACGTAGGTGACGTGGCTCACTGGTTGAATTGACAGCGAGCCGCCCTGCTCGGAGGCAGCGAGGGGGCCGCCTCCGAGCAGACCCATGGCGTAGCGCAGGGCCACAATCACCAGCACGAGGGCCATGGCCAAGACGATCCCGGCTCCTAGCCTGCGTCCCCTGTAGTCCACCGCTGCGGTCCTGCCGCCGCTTGCCATACCGCCGCCGATTGCCATACCGCCCTCGAATGCCATGCCGCCCTCGAATGCCATGAGATCGCTCCCGTTGAGGCCCATTCCAGGCGAACACCTGTTCGCCGTAGATCAATGGAACCACGAACACCTGTTCGGTGTCAAGACCGAAATCGAACAAATGTTTGTATTGGTGATTCGGCCCTGGTAACTTGACTGCGAACGCCTGTTCGTATCAGCCCAACCCCGGGCACTGGACCTCAGGAGGCGGCCATGGAACTCACGGTGACAGGAAAGCGACGGGAAATCCTCGACTTCATCGCCCAGGCACTGAGAGATCGGGGCTACCCCCCATCTGTCAGGGAGATCGGTGAGGCGGTAGGGCTGGCCTCATCGTCCACCGTTCATGCCCATCTTGCGACGCTCCAGCGCCAGGGCTACTTGCGACGCGATCCCACCAAGCCCCGGGCCATCGAAGTTCGCTTCGACCCCTCGTCAGGCGCGGCTCTGCCAAGCAGACCGGTCCGCCATGTTCCCCTCATCGGCGATGTGGCTGCCGGCACCGACGTCCTGGCCCAAGAGAACGTGGAGGATCTCCTCCCCCTGCCCGAGGACTTCACCGGCAACGGCACCTTGTTCATGCTGCGAGTCAGGGGCCAGTCGATGATCCAGGCCGGGATCCTCGACGGCGATTTTGTGGTGGTTCATGCCCAGGTGACAGCTGAGAAAGGTGACACCGTGGTGGCCGGCATTCCCGGTGATGAGGCCACGGTCAAGATCTACTCGCGCCAGGGCAGGAAGATAGCCTTACTCCCGGCCAACCCGGACTACGAGCCGATCGTGCTCGATCCCAGTGAGGTGAGGATCTTCGGAAAGGTGGTAACCGTCCTGCGTCGCCTCTAGGCAGTTGGCCCAAGGCATCGGATAGCCCGCGGCTAGGCCAGACCAGCAGGCTCCTCCAGCACCACCACGGAGTTGTAGCCACCCATCCCGATCGATGACTTGAGCATCAGGCCGGGTCGGCGCGGGGTGAGGCCGTTCACAAGGCGGGGATGACCGGGAGCCACCTGCGGGGGGGCGGGGATGTTGTTGGTCTGGAAGGCGTAGCACGTGGCCAGGATCTCCACTGCCGAGGCTGCCCCCTGGCAGTGGCCGGTGAGGGGTTTGACCGAGAA
>JBOGIG010000110.1:0-3775 GCA_050742455.1 Acidimicrobiales bacterium | reverse complement strand
TGGTGGCATTGGCGTGGGGGAGCTGGCTGACCACGGCGGCGATGCGATCGGCGGTGCGGTCGTGCAGGAAGCGACTCCAGGTCCGGGTGTAGGCCCGTCGGGGGAGCAATACGCTGACCTCGGTCTCACCGCCGGCCACGTAGCCGGCCACCTTTTGCAGCGTGGCCCGCCCGATGCGGCGGTCCGGGCACTCCTCCAGCTCCAGGGTGAAGCGTTCCGACAAGCCGAGATTGGCCCACTCCTGTCCCAGGTGGCGGGCGGCTTTGTCGTCGAGGATGAAGTGCACGGCGTGCAGCTCGTCGGGCTGGAGGGTGCGGGCGTACTGGATGGCCCGGGCGCTGGCCAGGTCGAGCTTTTCCACCATGACCATGACCACGTGGCGCTTGAGGATGGCCACCTCGGTTGCCCGGGGCGCCCCCTCCTCCAGCTCCGCCTCCTCCACCTCGTACTGGCGGTGCAGGCGGATGAAGGTGTACACAAGGATGGGTCCCAGCACCACCACGATCCAGGCCCCTTCGGTGAACTTGACCACGGCGAAGATCAAAACGATCAGGGCCGACAGGACCGAGGCGCTTCCGTTGACGAAGACCTTGCGCCTCCAGTGCGGTTCCCGTCGGGTCAGGTGGTGTTTGACCATCCCGGCCCCGGCCATGGTAAACCCGGTGAACACCCCGATGGCGTAGAGCGACACCAGCTTGTCCACCTTGGCCCTCGTGACCAACAGGAGGACCATGGACACCACGGTGAGGACGATGATGCCGTTGGAAAAGGCCAGGCGGTGGCCCCGTCGGGACAGTTGCCGAGGCAGAAACGAGTCGGTGGCCACGAAGCTGGTGAGAAACGGAAATCCGTTGAAGCTGGTATTGGCCCCGGTGAACAGGATCAACATGGTGGCGGCCTGGACGATCAAGAACAGGGTGGTGCCGGCCGGGCCGCTGCCGAAGACGGCCTTGGCCTCTTGGGAGATGACCGTGGGCGACCCGGCGGTAAAGGGGATGGAGTGAGTCACGTGGGCCAGCCAGGACACGCCCATTACCAGGGATCCCAGAGTGATGCTCATGCCCAACATGACCTTCTTGGCGTTCTGACCCGCAGGATCTTTGATGGCGCTCACCCCGTTGGACACGGCCTCCAGGCCGGTGAGTGAAGATCCCCCATTGGCAAAGGCCTGGAGGGCCACGAAGAGCGAGGCCCCGAGTAGGAGCCCTTGGCCGGAATGACCCAGGGGCACGATGCCCGGTGTGGTCAGAGAGCGGTAGTGGAGCTGGCCCATGGCTTCGCGAATAAGCCCCACAACTATGACCAAGCCCATGGAGCCGATGAAGAAGTACGTGGGGAAGGCAAAGATCCGCCCCGCCTCACGGATCCCCCGCAGGTTGCCGTAGGCCAGGAGCAGCACCGCCACCAATGTGATGACGAGCTTGTAGGGAGTGAGAACGGAAAAGGCCGAAGCCAGGGCGTCGGTCCCCGCCGCAGTCTGGACTGCCACGGTCACCGTGTAGTCGATGATAAGGGCAACACCGGCGATCTGGGCCACGTTCAAGCCGAAGTTGTCCTTGGCCACGGAGTAGGCGCCCCCCGCTTTGGTGTATACCTGCACCACCTCCAGGTAGGACATGGTGACGAAGGCCAGGACAACCAGCACCACGATGGTGATGGGGATGAGCAGGCTGAAGGCTGCCAGACCCACGGCCTTGACCAGGACCAACAGTATTTCCTCGGTCCCGTAGGCGGATGACGAGATGCAGTCGGACGACAGGACCCCAAGGGCCATGGCCTTGCCCAACTTCTCGCTTCGCAGTTGCTCGGTTACGAGCGGGGGACCGAGCAGGCGGTTCTTGATCCGGTAGGACAGGGATTCGGGAAGGTCCACCTCAGGGGCATCCGGGCGGGGCGGGTCGATCACCCCATCAGTACACACGGTGGCCCGGCTGCCTGACAATCCGTGGGCCGGGTTATATCTGGCCCGGACGGAGTGCTCAAGGCCAGGCGGGACCGGGAGCCACAACCAGGGCCAACTTGTGACGTAGTGCGCCGGCGTGTTGCATACTCGTCCATGCGAGTAATCGTGGTGGGGTGCGGAAGGGTGGGCTCCGAGTTGGCCGTGGCCCTGGACCGGGATGGCCACCAGGTGGCAGTGCTTGACAAGGTGGAGCGGTCCTTCCGGAGACTCCCGCCTGGCTGGGCCGGCCGTACCGTGGTCGGGTTCGGCTTTGATCGTGACCACCTGTCGGCGGCGGGTGCCACCCAGGCCGACGCCTTGGCCGCAGTGACCAGCGGAGACAACTCCAACATCCTCACGGCCCGAATCGCCCGGGAGAACTTCGACATTGCCAACGTCGTGGCCCGCATCTACGACCCCCGAAGGGCCCTCATCTACCAACGACTCGGGATCCCTACCGTGGCCACCGTCACCTGGACCACCGATCAGGCCATGCGCCGGCTGCTGCCCGACCGGTCGGTGACCGAATGGTCCGATCACACCAGCCAGCTCCGGCTGGTGGAGCGAGCCATGCCCGAGTCATGGGCCGGGCGCCCGCTGGCCGAGCTCAATGCCGACGACACCATCAAGGTCGTGTCGCTATCCCGGGCCAGCACGGTCATGTTGGCCACCGACAACCTGGTGGCCCAGGAGGGCGACCTGGTCCACATTGCTGTACGCAAGGAAGCGCTCGACGAGCTGGATCACCGGATCAACGAGAAGGTCGAGACCGACGGATGAAAGTCGTCATAGCCGGGGCCGGAAACGTAGGGACCTTCATGGCGGGGGACCTGCACGCCGCGGGCCACGAGGTGCTGGTCCTGGAACAAGACGTCGATCTGGTCGAGAAGCTGCGTCCAACGCTCGACGTCACTTGGATCGCTGCCGACGCCTGCGAGGTCAGCTCGCTGCACGCCGCCGGCGTAGCCGATGCCGACGTCGTGGTGGCGGCCACCGGTGATGACGAGGACAACCTGGTCGTCTCCTTGCTGGCCAAGCAGGAGTTCGCCGTGCCCCGGGTGGTTGCCCGGGTCAACCATCCAAAGAACCAGTGGTTGTTCAACGCCTCGTGGGGAGTCGACGTGTCGGTTTCCACCCCCCACATCCTCACCGCTCTGGTCGAGGAGGCCGTTTCGGTGGGCTCGTTGGTCCGCCTGCTCCAGTTCGACGGCAGCGAGGCTCGCCTGGTGGAGGTCCGCCTGGCCGAGGGCTCTCCGGCGGCCAAGCGCACCATCGCAGAGTTGGACCTGCCCCGGGACGCCACCGTGGTGGCTGTGGTGCGCGATTCGCATGTCGTGGTGCCCCGAGGCGACACCGTGGTGGACATCGGCGACGAGGTCCTGGCTCTGGTCACAGCGGCATCGGAGAACGACGTCAAGGCCCGTCTGGTGGGGACCTGACCTCGTCGGCTGGGACTGGCTCCTAGGGCTTTTTGGTCCCTCGCCACATGGCAATGGTCACGACCGTGCCGCTGGACGAGGACTCGATGCAGACCTCGTCCACCAACTCCTTGATGAGGGGTATACCCAGACCTCGCTCGTAATTCAGCCGGGCCGGATCGGTAACCGGGGGATGGCTGGCGAGATCGCCAGGATCGAAGCCCGGTCCTCGATCCTCGATGGCTACTTCAAGCCGATCGTCTTCATCCCTCCAGGCCACGATCACGCTGTCGGAGTCGGTGGCGGCCCGACGGTAGGACTCGATGGCGTTGGTGCAGGCCTCGGACACGGCCACGCGAAGGTCGGCGATACGCCCCTCATCCAGCCCGCACCTGGTAACGGCCAGCGATCCCAC
>JBOGIG010000109.1:0-2418 GCA_050742455.1 Acidimicrobiales bacterium | reverse complement strand
TACGGATCGGTCACGGCCTTGGGAGCGATGGGGCTGATCCTGATCTACCGAGCCAACCGGTTCATCAACTTCGCCCAAGGCGCCCTCGGCAGCCTGGTCGGGGTGCTGGCCATAGGCATGGTCAAGGTTCACGGCGTGCCCTACTTCGCCGCCCTACCCGCCGCCGTGGTTATAGGGGCCCTGGTCGGCGGGGTCATCGAGTTCGGGATCATCCGCCGCTTCAAGACCGCTACCCGCCTGGTCCTCACCGTGGCCAGCATCGGCCTGGCCCAGTTGCTGGGGGGGTTCGAGCTGGTGGGGTCCAAGGCCATCAACTTCATCTCTCTCACCGGCGGGTTCCGAGCCCCTATCCACGTTTCCTTCAAGCTTGACGTCTACACCTTCCACGGCGATGAGCTGCTCATCGTGATCATCGTGCCCGTGGTGATTGCCTTCCTGGCCTGGTTCCTTTTGCGCACCGACGCCGGAGTGGCGGTCAGAGGAGCAGCCGAGAACGACGACCGGGCCCAGTTGCTGGGCATACCGGTACGCAGGCTGTCGACCATCGTGTGGCTGATCGCAGGGGGGCTGGCCGCCCTGACATACATGCTCCAGGCGCCCTTCGAGGGGGTCAAGCCCGGGCTGTCGGCCAATGGTCCGACGGTATTGCTTCCGCTTCTGGCCGCCGCCGTGGTGGCCCGGATGGAGTCCCTGCCCGTGGCCTTCGCTGCCGGTGTGGGACTGGGCATCATGGAGGAGATCGTCCGGTGGAACACCTCGGGCACTCCTTCCTTTGTCTACGTGTGTTACCTGGTAGTGATCGTGGCGGCCCTGTTGCTCCAGCGGGGCAAGCTGTCCCGGGCCGAGGACGGTGGAGGGCTGTCGGCGGCCACCGTTCTCAAACCCATCCCCCAAGAGCTGCGTCGATTGCCCGAGGTCCGCTGGGTCAAGTGGGCTCTGGGGTTGGCTTTGGCCGCCGCCTTTGTGTTCGTGCCCTTCATGTGGGGACCGAGCAACCAGTTGCTGGCCGGCTTTGCCATGGTGTGGGCCCTCATCGGCATCTCCCTGGTCGTTCTCACCGGCTGGGGTGGCAACATCAGCCTGGGTCAGTTCGGCATCGCCGGAGTGGCGGCCCTGGTGGCCGGCAACTTGGTGGCCCGTTGGAACGTCGATTTCTTCTTGGTCATGATCGCCGCCGCCGTAGCCGGGGCGGTGGTCGCCCTCTTGGTGGGACTCCCGGCTCTACGCATAAAGGGCCTGTTCCTGGCCGTGACCACCCTGGCCGTAGCGCTGGCCCTGGATCAATACTTCCTCAATTCCAATACCCTGCCCCAGCTCATCCCCCGCAACGGAGTGCGCCGTCCCATGCTTTGGCAGCGGTTCAGCCTCGACCACCCCTACGTCATGTATGCCACGTGCCTGGCCGTGGTGGGTTTGGCCATCCTGGTGTGCGCCGGGGTTCGAAAAGCGCGGGCCGGACGCGTCCTAATCGCCACCCGTGACAACCAACGAGCGGCTGACGCCGTAGCCGTGCCTACCACCGCGGTCAAGCTGTCGGGCTTCGTGCTGGCCGGCACCATCGCCGGTGTGGCGGGGGCCCTAGATGTTCTCCTCCTCCAGGCTCTCAATCCGGGAAGCTTTCCGACCATCGACTCAATCACTGCCTTCTCCTACGCCGTGATCGGCGGATTGGGGTCCATTACCGGCGCCCTGGTGGGGATATTCACGTTCAAGTATCTGGAGACTTTGACCTTTTTGGGAACGGCGCGCCTGGCCATAAACGGAGCGGCATTGCTTGTGGTCCTCTATTTCCTGCCCGGAGGATTGGGCCAGTTGCTCTATGGGCTGAGGGACCGGCTGTTGCGCCGGGTGGCCGACCGCCGCCACATCCTGGTGCCCAGTCTTGTGGCCGACAAGCGCAGCGCCGATACCGACCACTCGGCGGACGAGGCCGATCTCCTGCGTTCGGCGCTGGGAGGGGAGAACGGAGTGGGCCGAGCCGATACCGAGCCCGCCCTCCCGACGCCCGCCGTAGCGGACCCGGCGCCGGTAGGGGCCTCCCGGTGAGCGAACCCCTGCTGGAGTGCACTGCCCTGGACATGGCCTACGGGCCGGTCCAGATCCTTTTCGGTGTGGATTTTGCCGTGGAGGAGGGCGAGATCGTGGCCCTGCTGGGCACCAACGGAGCGGGCAAGTCGACACTGCTCAAGGGAATCTGTGGCCTGGTGCGGCCCAAGAGGGGGAAGGTGGTCTTCGACGGGTCCGACATCACCAACCTCCCGGCCGACCTGACCACCCGGCGGGGCATCTCGCTCATGCCCGGGGGCAAGGGCGTTTTCCCTACCCTCACCGTGGCCGAGAACTTGCGCCTGGCCTCCTGGCTGATCCGCGATGACAAGGAGAGGGTGGAAGCCGCCAAGAAGGAAGTCTTCGAACTCT